>DAIPZI010000017.1:0-16342 GCA_036782275.1 Crocinitomicaceae bacterium | reverse complement strand
GGATTGTCATAAATACCGTATTGAACTTTAACTTTAGTTTCTGGAGTGGTTCCTGGTTCTTTTTCAGTTAAAGCAATGATGCCATTTAATGCACCACTACCATGTAATACTGAAGAAGCACCTTTCATTACCTCAATCTGAGACGCCTGCTCCATTGGAATGGCATTCCATTGTGTATCACCCGCATATCCAGATAAAAGAGGCATTCCGTTCCATAAAAGAAGCACTCGACTTCCTGCCCCATAGGAGAATCCGCTTCCTCCTCGAATACTCACCTGTCCATCAAATGTTGAAACACCTGGAGTTTGCTCAACCGCTTGATCCAAACTTGTTATTCCTTTATTGTCAATTAATTCTGGCCTTATGATTTCCATTGAAACAGGAACCTCCTCAATTCTTTGTTTTCTTCTACCCGCACTTACAACAACAGTTTGAAGGTCTGTAACTGGCTCACTGAGCTCTATGTTATACGACCCGGCCTGCTCAATAAGAACAGTATCATCTACGTATTGCAACATTTTAACAACCAATTCAACTGGGAATTCTTTACATGGAAGCGTATAATCCCCATCATAATTTGATAATACTTTTTTCCCATCAGAAGCAAAAATTTTAGCACCAATAATCGGTTCCCCTGTTGACGCATCTAGAATCTTTCCCTGAATTTGAGAATTTCCACTAAAGCACATTGATAAAAGCAGAAAGCAAAGTAAAAGTTTTGTCATACTTATTGGTTTAGATTAATAAAAATAAACTTTTGTTCCGAAAAAAAAAGAATAATTATAAATTGAATTGCAACTGAACAATGAAACTACGTGGTGGTTGAACATCGCCCGGCCGAGATACATATTCGGTATTCAAAAAATTATTTGCAATCAAGTTTAATTTTATGGAATCACTAAATTGGTATCCCATTCTGGCATCCATTACAAAAGCTCCTTTATTGTATAGCTTTCTATAGTTTTCTAAACCAGGCAAAATAAATATTTCTGATTCTGAAGGATCAACATCCTGCTCAAAAACTGCGTCAATATTTCTCATAAAGCTATTGTAACGACAACTAAACCCAACAAAGAAATTCTTGTAAGTCGCTTGTATGTCTGCTTTCGCGAGATGCTTAAAACGATATTTCAACAAATTGACACTCGTATCAGAAAAAGTCATTCGATACACTGAATCTTCATTTAAACTGATGGGATTCATGTAAGTATACCCCAATAACGAGGTTAATTCAACCTCTCCGATCTTCCCCATGCTATTAAAAGAAAATTCTAAGCCCGTTATTCTTGCACGTTCTGCATTTTGAGCTTGAAATCCAACCCAATTTAAAATATAATCTATTTCATCCGGATTCTGAGCCTGTAAAACAATCGTATCTGGATTATAAATTCCAAATGTAAATTCTACCATATTGCTGTATTGATTGATGAATCCTGACACATCAAAATACCCCTTCCAATCTCCAAGTTTTAAAATTTGTTTGTATCCCAATTCTGCAGCCCAGCCTTTTTCAGGGTTTAGATTTGGATTTTTGAAGATAATTAGGCCACCAACCGATGTAGAAACAAAACGTTCGGCTACCGAAGGAAAACGAATACCCTGACCTATAGAGGCCCTAAGATGGGAGGCAGGATTAATTTCATAATGCATACCCGCTCTGAAAACGGGATAAATAGGTATTTTTAAGGAGTCAAGCACCTCCTCTTTGTCTAGGTATTTGAAGTATATATTGGAATCAAAGTCAAGTGTGTCAATTTTATAACATTCCAATCGCATACCTGCCGAAAAATCAACTTTTTTAAATTTACTTTCGAATTGTGTATATGCCGCAGCATTTTCTGAAAGGTGATCACCAAAAACCCAGCTTTGAACTCGATTCACCGTATTGGAAAAGCCCGCAGTCAGGGTATTTCCCACTCCCATATTTCTCTGGAATTGGTAATCAAAGTAATACATCTCCGCCAATGAGTTTGCATATAAGTTTTCTGTATTACCGGTAGTGACCAAATAGTACCGTGATTTGAAATAATGCTTGTTGTTGAACTTATCATATAACTTAACATATGGGTCAACACTCACACGAATTGATTTTTGGCGGTCAATGGTATTGTCCTGAGGCTCATATCCCATGGAATCATTTTTCCAAAGTACAAAAACACCTACATCTTGGTATTGTGCATTATAGCTAAGTCCAGCTTTGATTTTTTTGTTTTTTTCAGGCTTAAAATAAAATGTCCCATTTAGCCTGTATCTTTCCTCGCTTTCTTCCTTTCTAAAACCTGAATCTAAGTAGGCATTTGCACCAATCGTAAATCCAAAGTTTTTCGATGATTTACCGTAGTACAAGTCTGCCAGATGAAAGGTGGGGTTTTTATTCCACCACTTCATAGAGGACCTTCGAGGGTTGTCATATATACCAGATTGGATTTTTGCTTTGAGCGTACCTTTTGGGCCTGGCTCTTTTTCTGTCAATGCAATGACTCCATTTAATGCTCCGCTGCCATAAAGAACCGAAGATGCACCTTTCATGATTTCAATTTGAGAGGCCTGCTCCATAGGTATTGCATTCCATTTTGCATCTCCAATGTCAGGGGACATCATTGGAATTCCATTCCACAACAACAAGACTCGACTACCTGCACCATAGGCATACCCTCCTCCACCTCGGATACTTACCTGTCCATCCATAGCATAGACTCCTGGACTTTGATCTACGGCCTGCTCCAAATTAGAATACCCCTTGTTATTAATCAATTCTGGTGTCAGAATTTCCATAGAAACTGAAACGTCTTCAATGTCTTGATTTCGTCTACCTGCCGAAACGACAACTGTTTTAATCTCTAACACCTGCTCATACAAGGTGAAATTTAAAGTCATTGGTGCCTCAACTAAAATGGAGTCTGACATATACCCCATTAACGATGCTTTTATCCAAACAGGATAGGCATTCGGTGTTAAGGAAAAACCTCCTGACACATCTGAGGCGACTTTTTGTCCTCCTTTAGCTTCAATCCGAACACCATATAGCTCTTCACCATTATGACCATCAGTAACGGTGCCTGAAACCTGAGCGAATGCACTAGAAAATAATAAATTGAACGTGGAAATTAATAGAATTATAAAGGTATAACGCATCTAAAATTTAGTTAACTTATATAACGAAACTAATAAAATTTTATAAACAAGAATGGATTTATACAAAATAGCGGCATCAAACTTAAAGGGTATTGGCAAGCAAAGACTAAAACAAATAAGTCGTCGAACGAATGGTATCCATGCATTGTTTGAGCATGATCTAAATTACCTTGTTAAACATTTTAAGATTAAAAAAGAGCTATTGATCACAATGAATATTCCTCAAGCGATGAGTCTAGCAAGAAAACAAATGGATTTTAATGAAAAGTATGGTATTCAGACGCTTTTCATGGAAGATGACAATTACCCTGACTTACTTAAAGAATGTTGCGATGCTCCAATCACCTTATTTTATAAGGGGAACGTTTCTTTAAAAAAAAGGATGCTATCTATAGTGGGAACGAGACGGGCATCTTCTTACGGAAAACAAAATGTTGAAAAGATAATTGCAAGTCTTTCGGGGCAGGACATCATTGTTATTAGTGGTCTAGCACATGGGATAGACACATTTGTTCATGAATGCTGTCTCGAACACAACGTACCGACAATTGGAGTAATTGGGCATGGTTTAGATACGATATACCCCAGATCAAACCGAAACCTAGCCAAAGCAATGCTAAATAACGGAGGTTTGCTGACAGAATACGGTATTGATCATAAAATTTCAAAATATTGTTTCCCTAAAAGAAATAGAATAATTGCAGGAATGGCAGAAGCAACCATTGTAGTAGAATCTCCATCAAAGGGGGGAGCAATCATTACCGCTGAAATTGCAAATGGATACCATCGTGAAGTTATGGCGATTCCCGGTTCTGTTTTTTCTAACTTATCAAAAGGATGTAATGCATTAATTAAAACACAAAAAGCACATCTTTTAGAAGAAACAGGAGACTTGTTTCGGCTCATGGGTTGGAATACAAATCCAACAAAAATCAATGCAACTATTGAATTGACCAATCACGAAGCACGAATTGTAGAGCTCCTTCAAAAAGAGAAGGAAACACACTTTGACACGCTCGTTTCTAAATTAGACCTATCCGTTGCAAATCTTCATGCACTTATCTTAAGTTTAGAGCTAAAACAAATTATACTTGCCTTACCCGGAGCATTGTTTAAGCTAAATCACCAATCCTATTGATTAGGTATGGCATAAAAACCAATACACCGATCACAATACTCATTATGGTACAAGTTAAAACTGCCGCTGCTGCCATGTCTTTAATTCGGCCAATGTTTGAATCAAATTTTGGATGTACAAAATCACACAATTTTTCTATCGCTGTATTAAAAATCTCACATGTTAAAACCAAAAAAGCACAACCCAACACCATCATCCATTCTACTTTTGATATCCCAAAGTAAAAACCGGAAATAACGACAGCAATAAAAGCAAAAAGATGAATTTTAAAATTTCGCTCACTGTTATAAACAGCGACTAAACCATTATATGCAGCCACAAAACGATTTTTTTTTCTGATTTCGTTCATATATCCTATTTCAAGAACTAAAATACATTAATTTTACTTCACGTTCTTTAATACAACTTATGAAGAAAGGTGGAGGGATTGGCCCTATGAAACCTTGGCAACCTGCTTTTTTAAATGCAAGGTGCCAAATCCATTCGGTTCCTCCGAAAAGATAAGCTCAACTCTTTTACTTTTCTTCCATTATTTAACAACATGAAAGAAACTATTGAATCGCTACTTACAAAACGCATATTGATTTTAGATGGTGCCATGGGCACAATGATTCAAAAGCATGACCTAGAGGAAATTGACTTTAGGGATGGAGCATTTGAAAATCACGATAAACCACTCAAAGGAAATAATGATTTGTTATCCATAACGCGACCCGAAATTATAAAGGGTATTCATCGGGAATATTTTGCTTCAGGAGCTGATATTGTTGAAACCAATACCTTTTCCGGAACTTCGATAGCGCAGGCAGATTATGATTTAGAGGAATCCGTATATGACATCAACTACTTGAGTGCAAAAATCGCAAAGGAAGTCGCTCAAGAATTTACGGACAAGCCTCGTTTTGTTGCGGGGTCAATTGGCCCGACCAATCGAACGGCTTCGATATCACCCGATGTCAACGATCCTGGATATAGAGCGGTCGGTTTTGATGACCTTGTGGAAGCCTACAAAGAGCAAGTTGATGCACTGATGAACGGTGGAGTAGATCTTCTTCTCGTGGAAACTGTATTTGATACACTTAATGCAAAAGCAGCGCTTTATGCCATTCAAGAAGTTTTTGAACGCAAGAAAATAAGTCTTCCCATAATGGTTTCAGGTACAATCACTGACCAGAGTGGTAGAACGCTAACCGGTCAAACTACCGAAGCATTTTTAATTTCATTGTCTCATATCCCGTTATTAAGTATCGGATTGAATTGTGCACTTGGAGCGAACCTTATGAGACCTTATTTACAAATTCTAGACAAAACTTCTCCTTTTCATGTGAGTGCGCATCCAAATGCCGGTTTGCCAAATGAATTCGGGCAATACGATGAGTCACCCGAAATGATGGCTGATCAAATTGAAGTTTTTTTAAAAGAGGGATTAATCAATATTATAGGTGGATGCTGTGGTACCACTCCCGATCATATATATGAAATTGCAGAAAGGGCAAAAAAATACAAACCAAGAAGAATAAATTAATGTCAATTACTACACTCAAATTATCAGGACTTGAACCGTTAATTTTAACGCCTGAAAGCAACTTTGTTAATATTGGTGAAAGAACCAATGTGACCGGTTCCCGTGCCTTTCTGCGATTGATTCAGTCCGGCGATTTTGAGGCCGCGCTTGCCGTAGCTTTGGATCAAGTAAATGGGGGCGCTCAAATTATCGATGTTAATATGGATGAAGGAATGATCGACGGCAAGGAAGCTATGGTTCGGTTCCTAAACCTTATTGCATCAGAACCAGATATTGCACGAGTTCCTGTAATGATTGATAGCTCTAAATGGGAAATTATTGAAGCTGGCCTGAAATGCATTCAAGGCAAAGGTGTTGTCAATTCTATTTCATTAAAGGAAGGCGAAGAAGAATTCATTAGACAAGCATCAATAATTAAACGATATGGCGCCGCTGTAATCGTTATGGCGTTTGATGAAAATGGCCAAGCGGATAATTATGAACGACGAATAGAAATATGTAAACGTTCGTACCATACCCTAATTGATTCTGTTGGGTTTGATAAAAACGACATCATTTTTGATCCAAATATTTTTCCTGTTGCTACCGGGATGGAGGAACACAACAACAATGCCTTGGATTTTTTCAATGCCACAAAGTGGATTAAAGAAAACCTTCCTGGCGCTCATGTGAGCGGTGGTGTTTCCAATGTTTCCTTTTCTTTTCGAGGCAATAACAAAGTAAGAGAGGCCATGCATTCCGCCTTTTTATACCACGCGATTTCGAATGGAATGGATATGGGTATTGTAAACCCGACCATGCTTGAAATATATGCTGACATCGATAAAGAGCTATTGACTTATGTGGAAGATGTTCTACTCAATAGGCGGAATGATGCAACGGAAAGGTTGCTGAACTATGCCGAAACAGTTAAAGGTGAAGGTAAGAAAAAAGAAATTGACCTTAGCTGGAGAGATACAACTGTTCAAGAAAGGCTTTCTTACGCCTTAGTGAAAGGCATTGTTGAGTTTATCGATTTAGATGTAGAAGAATGTAGACAGCAATACAACCGACCCATCGAGGTTATTGAAGGGCCTTTAATGAATGGTATGAATGTCGTGGGAGACTTGTTTGGAAGCGGTCAGATGTTTCTTCCTCAAGTGGTTAAATCGGCAAGAGTGATGAAGAAGGCTGTAGCATATCTTTTGCCTTATATTGAAAAAGAAAAAGGTGGAAAAATACAGTCATCTGGAAAGATTCTAATGGCCACTGTTAAGGGAGATGTTCATGATATTGGAAAAAATATCGTTAGTGTAGTTTTGGGCTGCAATAATTATGAGATCATTGACCTGGGCGTCATGGTTCCTGCCCAAAAGATAATTGACACAGCTCTTAAAGAAAATGTTGACGTCATCGGTTTAAGCGGTCTTATTACACCATCATTGGACGAGATGGTTCATGTAGCAAAAGAAATGGAAAGAGTAAAAATGACGACTCCTTTGCTCATCGGTGGTGCGACAACCTCAAGAGTTCATACGGCTGTGAAAATTGACGAACACTATACATTTGGCAACACGGTTCACGTTTTGGATGCCTCAAGGTCTGTAACCGTAGTTGAAAGTTTATTGGGAAATAAAAAACAATCTTTTATTGGTAAATTAAAGGAAGAATATGATACCCTAAGACAAAATCATGCTGCACATACGCTTAGCAAGACCCTGTTAAATATGGAAGCCGCGAGAAAAAATAAATTAAGTCTTGAGTTTAATAGCGAAACAGTCATTACTCCTAAAAAATTGGGCGTAGAGGTGCTGAATGACATATCACTCAATGATATTACACCTTACATAGATTGGACACCCTTTTTTCAAACATGGGAGCTTCATGGTAGGTTTCCAAACATCCTAGAAGACAAAATAGTGGGGAAAGAAGCTCAATCTTTGTACAAAGACGCCAAAGAAATGCTGACAAAAATAACCACTAATCAGTGGTTAATGGCAAAAGCTGTTTACGGTATTTTCCCTGCAAACGCAGTAGGTGATGATATAGAAATCTATTCTAATGAAAACCGTGCTGAAATCATCAACGTTCAAAGAACCTTGAGGCAGCAAACCAAAAAAGCTTCTGGTCAAGCAAATTTGGCATTGGCAGACTTTGTTACTCCAAAAGAAAAAGGAAGCATCGATTACGTTGGTGGATTTGCTGTCACGGCGGGCTTAGGAATTGAAAAATATATCGAAAAATTCGAAAATGATCATGATGACTACAACTCCATTATGCTAAAAGCTCTAGCTGATAGACTTGCGGAAGCTTTAGCAGAGTATTTACATGAGCGTATTAGAGTCGATTTTTGGGGGTATTCTAAAAATGAAAAACTTTCGAATGAAGAGCTTGTAAAAGAGAAGTATAGCGGAATTAGGCCTGCTCCTGGCTATCCTGCATGCCCAGACCACACGGAGAAAATCGGACTATTTGAACTGCTAAATGTCAAGGAGAACATTGGAATAAGTCTAACTGAAAGTTTAGCTATGAGTCCGGCCGCTTCTGTGAGTGGATGGTATTTTGCGCATCCCAAATCAAAATATTTTGGCGTTGGAAAAGTAACAGAGGAACAAATTATAGATTTAGCAAGAAGAAAAAACACTAACTTTCGGAACATTGAAAAATGGTATTCTTCGATTATAATCTAATAATGAAGCATCTAAATGTCGTTAGGACACGTCTTTTTTATACATTTACGCGACTAAACTATGCTTAAATCACCTTTTCTCCTGTTTTCGGGACTGCTTTGCGCGTTCGTAATCAACGCCCAGGCACCCGTAGCTGATTTCACAGCTACGCCTTTAACGGCTTGTGTTGGAGAAACGATTGACTTCCTCAATAATTCATCTTTAAATGGTGGACCTGAAATACAAGAGTATGTTTGGGACTTTGGCGATGGAAATGGCTCAAGTGACGAATCTGTATCACATGTTTATATTTTAGAAGGTACGTATACCGTAACTCTTGTCGCCACCAATACTGCAGGAGAAGCTGACGCAGAGGTTAAACCTTCATACATTACTATTTTACCTTCACCCACAGTTTCATTCACTCCCTTAGGATTAGGTTGCACCGTACCATTAACGTTGAGTTTTCAAAATGATTCTGACTCTGGAAGTGAATACACTTATGAGTGGGATTTTGGAAATGGAAATACTTCTTCAATCGAAAATCCACCAGATCAAACCTATAACTCGGCAGGAACATATACCATTTCTCTAAACATGGTTAATACGGATAACTCTTGCTCTAGTAATTCTGTCGAAGAAATTACCATATCTAATTATCAAGCAGACTTTTCCTTTCCAACCGTGGTTTGTGTAGGTGAATTGGTTGAATTCACCGACAACTCAACAGCGGGCGCCAATCAATGGGATTGGAATTTTGGTGGTCAAGGAAATAGCTCTTCTCAAGATCCATCATTCTCTTTTGGTGCACCTGGTGTATACAGTATTCAATTGTCCTCGGACAATACAAATTCGGGATGTTCGGGAAGTATTGCAGCAGACATTACTGTTGAAGCAACCCCTTCCCCATCATTCACTTCAGACATCACCACAGATTGTTCTCCAGCAACAATAAATTTCATAAACACTTCAGCGGGAGGTGTTGAGTATTTATGGGACTTTGGAAACGGGCAAACCTTCTCTGGAGAGAACCCCCCATCTCAAACTTATAATTCGAGTGGCAGCTATACCGTTTCTTTGTCTATGGTAACAGCAAACGGATGTTCAGGAGTCACAACCATAGTGGACTATATTTACATTGAAGAAATAGTTCCATATGTCGTAACAGATGTAACAGGGGGGTGTAATCCTTTGGATGTCCTATTCAGTGATACATCAAGCGCTCCTAACCCATTAAACCCAATTACAAGTTGGGAATGGGACTTTGGAAATGGACAAACGTTTTCTGGTCAAAATCCACCTGTTCAAACCTACACAAATGGACTTTACGACGTTACCTTAGAGATCTCAACTGCGTCTGGGTGTACTGGAATCGTTAATCTCTCCGAATACATTTCAGTTGGAGAATTAAACTCCCTTGATTTTACCGTCGACACGACAATCAATTGCATTAAAACTGATTTTAATTTTAATTCCTTTATCACAACCACACCAAGTTTTCCTGACTCAACAGAAATTAATTATTTCTGGGATTTTACTGACGGAAATTCAACGGAAGCAAATCCAACCTTTCAATATTCATCTGATACAGGGTATTTTGATGTTTTACTGGTTGTTGATTATAGGGGATGTATTGATTCTTTACAGATTGATTCACTTATTTACATCAATGCACCGGTATCAAAATTTGCGCCTGATGAAACCCTTTACTGTAATCCGGGCAGTCTACCTGTAGAAGTTTCCTTTACAGATGAGGCGGTTCATGGCGAAACTCCAGATGATATCTTAATGATATGGGAGTGGGGAGATGGTATGCCCAACGATACCCTTGATGACCCTGAACTTGATGACCTTAATATGGGCAATTTCAGTCACTTCTTTTCTCAATATGGCACCTATACCGTTGAGCAAGTTATTCATAATTATACAACAGGATGTAGTGATAGCTCGACAAGAGAGGTCAATATCTCTACTGTTAGTCCCGATTTTTCCCTTTCCAATGATTCCATATGTTCAGGGGATTCATTGTATTTATTTGATTCGAGCACCTCATGGTCTGACCCACCAACTCCTCACCCATTAACTGCTTGGGAGTATGATATGGGGAATGGGGATGTTATAAGTGATGGGCCTGACATTGGTTATTCCTATCCGACACCGGGTGACTATACCGTGACATTAAACGCCATTAATAGTGTGGGCTGTTCTGCTACTGCAACTTTACCGGTAACCGTTTTGGCAAATCCTTTTGCCGTATTATCACCGGACAATGGTGTAGGTTGTTCTCCCTTCTTGGTGACTTTTTCGAACAATTCAATCTCCCTTAACGGGCTCGACTTAACCTCTTTTGAATATAGTTTTACAGATGATGCATCGACAATTACAGTAAATGACAATAATCCAATTGAGCATACCTTTATTGGGAGCGGTATTTATTACGGTCAGCTTGTCGCGATAGATGAGTTTGGATGTAGATCAACACCGGCATCAATTCCCATAACCATAACAGAGCCTAATGCATTTTACTCTGTACAAAATGTAATTTGCAATGGCGGAAATATTATTACTTCTAATGCATCAGATGGACTTGAGCCTTTAACATTCGAATGGCTTGTCGATGGCGCCAATTTTTCTGATGAAACCAATCTAAATACTATTTTTAATGAATCATCTGTCCCTTTCGGTGAAACGAGCCTAACGCATGACCTGGACTTGGTAGTTACAGATGCCAATGGATGCACTGATACCGCTAGCAACCTCATTACCGTTTCAATACCCACAGCATTTCCTAATTTCAGCTTGACTGGAGCCGCAATTAATTCTGAAGGCGAGTACACATGCCCTCCGATATTTGGAACATACGAGGATTCCTCGTTTTCATATGGATCTATTCAGTCATGGATATGGAATTTTGGAAACGGGAATCAATCTGTTTTAGAAGACCCAAGCAACACCTATGCCCTTCCCGGAACATACTCCCTTACGCTTTCAATCACAGATTCTTATGGCTGTACAGATGACACCGTTCTTGTAGACTATCTTACTGTCGGTGGCCCAAGTGGTAGTCCAATCTGGTTTCAAACGCCTGGAGAATGTGCTCAAGGCGCAAACTTTGTAATGAACGACCCTGTTGATGTTGCATCCATTATATGGAATTTAGGAGATGGAAATACTATGCAAGATACACTTAGCTTCTTCTATAATTTCCCTGAAGCAGATACCTATTTCCCTGAAGTTACTATTATGGATGAATTGGGTTGTGAAGTGATTTATCCTCTAAATGAAATCTCGGTTGCAGACGATGGTTTAAATGCCTTTTTCACAGCAACTCCAAATCCCGCTGATCAAGATGAGGAAATTACATTTGTAGATGGTTCCAGTTTTGATAGCACTCCGATAATAAGCTGGGCGTGGGATTTCGGGAATGGAAGTTTGGTGTTCAACGGAACAAATGAGTCTCAAATAGAAAGCTATCCAACAAGTGGACAATATCCTGTTATTCTTACGATTACAGATGCAATCGGTTGCACCGATGAATATTCGATAATTATCGATATCAGCGACCCTCTCATATGGGTGCCAAATGTATTTACACCGAATGATGATGGAGTAAATGACTTGTTTACATTACCGTTTGACGGTTTCAAATCGTATAATATTCTTATTTTAAATCGATGGGGCAATGTCATGTGGGACAGAGTAGATCAAACTGGTGTTTTACTTTGGGACGGTACAGATAACGGGGCTGAAAAATGTAAAGATGGTGTTTATTTCTATAAGCTTTCAGGCGAGATGTTGGGAGGAACGATTGTCAATGAACACGGTTTTGTAACTGTCATCGAATCAGAATAAATCATTCCCTTCATTATTCATTGCTTCATAGTTTTCATCAATACTTAATGTAGATTCTTTAGAAGCCTCGACGGCCAAAACGTCACACCTTTCATTTTTTATATTGCCCGCATGCCCTTTTACCCATTGAAATGTAATATTAAAATCCGTGGAGACTTTATCATAACGCATCCACAAATCCTTGTTTTTCTTTCCCTTAAATCCTTTTTTGATCCATGATTTTAGCCATCCTTTGGTAATTGAATCAATAACATATTTTGAATCAGAATAAACCTTTACTGGAATCTTATTTGTCTTTAAAGATTCTAACGCAACAATCACGGCCATGAGCTCCATTCGATTATTGGTGGTTTTTCTAAACCCTTCAGAGATTTCTTTTTCTTTGGTGTTGTACGAAAGCACTATTCCATATCCCCCAGGCCCTGGATTACCTCTTGAACTACCATCTGTATATACTTCTATCAATCTTGCTATTTTAGTCTATCTGGATTTGAATTTAGAAACCCCTTCCATGATCCTGATTTGTTCTTGTTATTTTCTCCTCTCCCCTTAGAATAATGATGACACAAAGCAACTGCTAATCCATCCGTAGCATCAAGATATTTTGGCATTTCTTCAAATTTCAAAATACTTTGAAGCATGGCCGCAACTTGCTCTTTTGATGCACGCCCCGAACCTGTAATGGCCTGCTTTATACGTCTTGGAGAATATTCCTCATAGGGAACATTGTGATTCAGACTTGCTGCAATAGCCACTCCTTGCGCCCGTCCGAGTTTAAGCATAGACTGTACGTTTTTACCGAAAAAAGGCGCTTCAATCGCCATTTCATCTGGTTTGAATTCTAATATCAATCCATTTAATCGCTCCAAAATACGCTTGAGCTTGTCAGGGTGAGTTTCAATTTTTTTAAGCTGAATGATTCCAAAATTCAACATAGAAATTTCTTTCTTTTTTATGTGAATTAACCCATATCCCATAACGGTGGTACCCGGGTCAATTCCAAGAATTATCTTATCTTCAGACACTCAATTTGGTTTTAGTGATTAAATCTAAACAATTTCATTCGATTTCATTCCTAATGTTAAAATTAGGTGTTTTGGGCTTGCTCGTTTATTACCTCAATAGTAGACTTTCCGATTTGCCCAACGGCATATCTTTTACATCTACAATTCACTATGATGCACTCGTGTTTTTAATTTTCTTAATGCCTTTAAATCTTTTTATTGAATGGCAAAAATGGAATGTCATTCTTCGAAATGAAACTGTTGATCAAAAACATAAGGTACATTCTTTTCTATCAGGAATTGTATCGGGAATCATTACTCCTTCCTATGCTGGAAATTTTATTGGTCGTATGCTCTATTTTCCAAAATCAAGTCGAAAGAAAATCATCGTAAATACTATTGCTTCTAATGGAGCACAATTTATCATGAGTATTTCAATGGGACTCGTTGCATTTCAAATGATTTATTCTAGCTCTATTCATTTATTCTATCATTTACTTTTAATGCTTGCCAATTTAAGTCTATATCTCCTCTATTTTTATGGAGATTCCATAATTGAAAAACTTCCTTTTCGATTCATTAAGCAAATTAGTGGCGTTGTAGTGTCAAGAGACCTCAGACGTACCCTGATATGCCTTTCAATGTTCAGATATGTCGTTTTTGTAGCGCAATTCGTATTGGCCCTTGTGGTATTTGATGTTCCATTTAATCCCGACTTTATCATCTGGGTGATGCTCATGTTTGGGGCCATAACCATTTCTCCTTCTCTGTTCATGGGGAAATTAATTGTCCGGGAAACTGTAGCCATAACAATTCTCACGCTTATCGGCATCGCGGTACCATCAATTATTTTAGCGGCAGTTAGTACATGGCTTTTAAATCAAATATTACCTGCTCTAATAGCTACATTACTTGTGAAAAAACGTACTCAGCATGCTTGGGTTTAGTATTCTAATCATTTTATATCTCCTCTTTTATTTCATACTCATCATCGGATGGAGAAATACGCAAAAAATGATTACAACAAAAGCGAAATCAACACTAAAATGCGATGAGTTGACTGTCGTTGTCGCTTTTAGAAATGAATATCATAACCTATCTGTTCTTCTCAAGAACATTGACCGCTTAAAAATACTCCCGTCTAAATTCATCTTTGTGAACGACCATTCGCAGGATGATTGGTCAGAATTGTTTGAAAAAACAAATCCCGATTTAATCGCTACTCACTCATTAAATGAGGCTGCTTTTGGTAAAAAATCAGCAATTCAAGAAGGCGTAAAGAGAGCCACAACGAAATACATATTATGCTGGGATGCGGACATTCAATTTGAAAATAATTATTTTACTGACATTCAAAAACTTGAAGTAGCAGACCTAATCGTATTACCTGTGCACTTTGAATCGAAAAACATTGTACAATCCCTCGGTGAAATTGATTTTTATCTTGCAAATTTCGTAAATCAAGCCAGTGCTTATTGGCAAAGACCCATCATGTGTAATGGCGCAAATTTACTTTTCGAAAAAAATGCCTACTTGGAATCCATAAACCTGAACGCACATGCCCATATTTTGAGTGGTGATGATATGTTTCTATTACGTCATATGATTATGCAAAACAAGAAAGTCTATTGTGCGTCGAATCAGCTTTGTCGAATAACAACTCAAAGCCCTTCCTCCTTTTTAGGATACATTAGTCAAAGGACTCGGTGGTTTGGAAAATCCTTATTAATCAAAGATGGATTGCTGAACTTTTGGGCCATCGTTCAATTCATTTTCACCGTTTCTTTTTTCAGCTTTTTTATTTATTGGATACTTGAAGACCCAAAAACTTTTGGCATTTTATTCTTAATTAAATGCATGGTTGACCTGTCATTTCTTTCCCTATATTTCTTTTCAATCAAGAAAAATATCTTAACCTTCCTCATTCCGTTTTATGGATTGATTTTTCCGTTTTATAACTTATTTATATTGTTTTCCTTCTATTTTAAAAAGCAGAAATGGAAAGGGCGAAAGCTTTATCAATAATCATTCAAGAGATTCTAATTATATTCGCAGCATGAATATTTTAATGGTTTGTTTGGGGAATATTTGCAGATCACCATTAGCAGATGGTTTACTCAGAAGTAAAGTGAAACGTGATGGTCTTGCTGCTATTGTAGATTCAGCGGGCACCGCTAAGTACCATGTTGGAGGGCCTCCTGATGAAAGAATGACTGAAACGGCCATGAAGAATGGCATAGACATCTCATCTCTAAGAGCACGCCAATTTGAGGTCTCAGATTACGACAATTTCGACCTCATTTATGTGATGGACAAATCGAATTACCACAATGTCACCCGATTAGCCAGAAACGACAAAGACATTGAAAAGGTCAAATTAATTTTAGACGAGCTAGGACATTCCAATACCATCCAGGAAGTTCCTGACCCCTATTATGGCGGACAAGCAGGGTTTGATCATGTATTTGATCTATTGGATAGGTCAACAGATATAATCATTGAAAAACTAAAAAATGACTAAAGCAGGAAGTTTATATATCATTCCTAATACGCTTGGTGGTGAGTCTATACAAGACATTATACCTCAAGAAGTAATCCTAAAAGCATCTGGGATTAGACACTTTATTGTTGAAAACCTCAAGTCATCGAGAAGATTACTCCGGAAGATGGATCGTCAATTTCCAATTGATGAGTCCATGTTCATCGAAATGAATAAACGCAGTACAGAACAAGACACCATGAAAGGATTACACTGGCTAATTGAAGGCCATGATGTAGGTGTAATTTCTGATGCGGGATGTGCCTGTGTTGCAGATCCTGGAGCGGATATTGTTTCTTTGGCGCACTCTCAAAAAATTGCGGTAATCCCATTTGTAGGACCATCCTCCATCTTACTTTCTCTAATGGGAAGTGGGTTTTCAGGGCAAAATTTTAGCTTTCATGGATACCTGCCTAAAGACCGAAAAGAGCGGATTAGAACTTTAAAAACCTACGAATTCGATTCTAGAAAAAAAGGCTACACACAAATATTCATGGATAC
>DAIPZI010000016.1:0-16411 GCA_036782275.1 Crocinitomicaceae bacterium | reverse complement strand
CAATAAATGTAGCGCCACCGATTCCAATAAGAAATAGAAGCAAACCTAAGGTCATGGTTTTCATTGAAAAGACCCTATTCAATATCCTGTCCAATTTTTTTTCTGTCATAATAGACTGCAAAAATAGTTAAAGATTTAGGAAATGTAATTAAACGATTCTATTAAGAATTTTGAGACTTACAATTCTTATTTAAAACACATCAATGAACGATATGTTTTAGGACTTTTTCATGATTTCTGTTTCTAATCCTAATCATGTAGACACCTTGTTTTAATTCTGATGCATTAATAACAAATAGGTTAATGCCGTCCTTAAGATTAATGATGTCTTGTTTTACCGATTGCCCTTGGGTATCATAATACTCGACTTGTGTTTCTCCAAAAAACTGACTATCGTTAATAATTAAATTGAAGCTCTCCGAGCTGGGGTTTGGGTGCGTAGTGATATACGAATCTTGATTGTTGCAGCCAGAATGAATGGGTCCAAATGTTTCATTTTTACCATCTATGTCATATTGAACCAATTTGTAATAACAATCTTGAAAAGATGGGTCTAAATAAGAATAGGTGATTTCTGAAGTACTGTATCCCGCAGCAGATTCGCTTTGAATGAGCTCCCATGTGTAGCCATCCCTTGATTTCATAAGCTCGAAATGACTAGAATTGTATTCGGATTGTGTTACCCAATTGATCAGTATTGATTCATCGTCACAAATGGTATTAAAGCTGCTTAATTCAACAGGCAAAGGATCTCCTGGCCCCCCAGCAAGACCCCAGTTACTCCATCCTTTAACATTGGTTCTTTTTACCAATGGGCTCACCGCATCTCCTGTGTTGTCAACATGGGTGCCGGGAGCACCCCAAGGATTACTTCCTACACGTTTGAGTATAGTGACATGACAATCATCAACCAAGCTCAATATTCCTTCAGCTTCAATGGTTAAATTATATGCTTTATTTTCTGTTGTAGTAATGCCATCATTGGGTGTTATCTCCCAATATCCGTTATCAGTATTTTCAATTAAAAATGAGCCATTGCAATTGGTGGGGATGGTATCACCATTTAAATTGTATCCCATTTGGGCATTGATCCATTCGTTTTTTAAGGAACCGCCGTCAGTGGCTTCTGTATATTCAATAGTCACAAACCTTTTATTGATTCCGTTATTCGAAATGGGGTATAGACCCGAACTAGGGCCGGAATTGGTGCCCGTAAACCATCTTTTCAGGATTCCCTCAATGAATCCACTTTGATAATTTAAGGACCCAATTTGAGCAGTTGAAGCCCCAATTGAAATGGTATTACTTGATGTAATAATATTTCCGGTTTGCATGGTTAATGTCTCTGAGACGACGATATTATCAAGTATGTTTAAGGCGCCACTTGAGGTCACATTGTTTACAAGGCTCCCGAGAACTGGTGAGGGAATATTAGCAATAGAAATTGATGAAACACTATTTGTAAATTCAATTGTACTTGTTGCAGTATTGATGACTTTTGTTCCGATAAGCTCATAGTGATCGTTAAATGCGCTTGCTTTCAGCTCTGTGTAACCATTTAGTACAAGATTTCCTAGTCCATTGAATACATCTGACTCATCTGAAAATCTTAACGTTCCATCAATTATAACGTTGCCAGGTATGCCGTTGTCGTCATTAGTCCTGAATGTTGCATCTAGAGTAACATCAGCACCCGAGTTTATTTTAAAACTACTTGTTCCATTTCCGCTACCAATCATTCGGAAAGAACCTGTGCCCGAAATAAGCTGTGGAATGGAGCCATTCATTTCTATTCCTAAATTGTATGAATTATTTGCACCATCAGTACTCATAAAACCATTATTTAAAAAATCTCCGCCAATTTGTATGGTATTCGTTCCGTTTTGAATCCAATTTATATTTCTTACGCTTCCATTTGATTGAATCGTAAAGTCATTTTGAATCGTAAGGGTTTTGTCACCAGAAATGCCAGGAGATAAGTTGGCATTTTCTGTAATTTCAACACTCGATACATTTGTATTTTGATCAAAAATTAAACAATTGTTATTATTGTAAGGTCCTTGATAGGCATTGACAATAATCTCAGCAGAGCCGTCGTTCGGAGGTATTACACCGCATTCCCACGTGGCGGCGTCAGACCATGACAAATAACCGCTTTTGTAGTTTACTGTTGCAAATCTATTTGGAGATCCTGATTGGTCCGTAGAGCTTATGGTTGTAGTAAGCGTCTCTCCAGTTGTTAAACCATTGATAATGCCCGTCCCTCCAGTCCTTATGATGTTTCCTGAAGATGCACCATTAATTGCCCTTACTTCAAGCCCAATAATGGTCATTTTATCATTCTTATTTACTTGAATACAGTCGTATTCAATTGTAATTGTTGTCGCTGTACAATTATAACTTATAACGGCTAGGTTACCTCCAGAATTTACTGTAGCAAAACCAGTTCCAGGCCTGAATTCAAAATCACTTGGGGCTGACAATTCTAATGATTTTGGATTTATTCCTGCTGCAGAAAAATCATCTCTTGCGTTTTCAATAATAATAATGTTTTCAAGTTGGTGGTAGCTTGAAGGAAAAGAACAAACGCCAAAAGTTAAATTCGGTTTTAAGATCGAAACTTGTGCATTAAGTTTTGTGATTGATATTACAAATACTGTAATAGCAAGCAATAAAAAGTACAAAGAGAAGTGTACTTGTCTAGTTTTCAATTCGTTAAAAGAGTTTTAGCGTAGTTTAAGCGCTTTAGTTTCCACAAATTTACAAAATTATTGACATATAATTGTGATTGAAATAAACAGTTTGGAACTCGTTGTTCAATTTAACCATGTCAAGTCGTGTCATTCAATCTCAAACAATCTCATTTTTTTTGTAATAAAAATTTAATTTTTTTTAACCAATCGATTCATTAATTTAGTGGACTATTAAATTTTAACTCTTAACGTATGTATGGCCTTGTAAATAAAGCAATTAAAGATTTAGTAACGGAAAATCATGGAGAGGAAGCCTGGCAAAAGGTATGTGAAATCGCTGAATTCCATGAAGGGGACTTCATTAGTATGAGTCCATATCCAGATAAATTAACCTTTACACTTGTTGGAGCTGTTAGTCAGGTTTTAAAAGCTGATGCTAAGGACGTACTGGAAGCATTTGGTGAATATTGGATTTTATATACTGCAGACCAAGGTTATGGAGACCTGATGGATTTATCAGGCAAAACCTTTGTGGAGTTTTTAGGGAATTTAGATATGTTGCATTATAGAATTGCGAATATGATGCCAGAATTGAGGCCTCCAATGTTTACTACTCGTAATGAAAAAACTAATTCAGTCGAGTTGGAATACAGGTCGCATAGAGAAGGTTTAATTCCTATGCTCTATGGATTGGTTCGAGGTCTAGGTAAAAGGTTTGACATGAAAGTTGAAATTGAACAAATTGAACATAAGTCGTCAGAAGATGCTCCTCATGTGTTTTTAATAACTTGGTAATTAGATTACGGTAAAAGCTGTTTTTACGTTCATGAAATTTACACATGACATTATAGAAGTGAATGAAGATTTTGACGAAATAGTCGAGCTTATTTCAGAGGCATGTTTCTCGGAAAATATAGTTCTCCATATATTAGAAGATCATCAATTTAGTTTGGTTTCATCAATAGGGGTATCTGATCATTTAAATTCAGGTCTATCAAGTTTGTTACCGCAAGTTGTGGACAAGGGGGAGTTCCAAAGTGTTATAAATGTAGATGGTAATCAATACCAATATTTAGGCATACCCATTAGGAATAAGAATCAGAAGATTGTTGGAATAATAAGTCTTCTAGGTCAAAATAAGTTGAGTTTAAATTCCAATCAAAAGAAAACCATTCGTGTATTTTCTAAAAGTATTTTATTCGTTATTGAAAAAGAACTTTTGCATAAAAATAAAAGGGTTTGTTTAAATCAAATGCTTGAGATTAACAATGGGTTTTACATCAAGGTAGGTTTTGATTATAGGATAAATGATATTGGGCCGAATTTTAAAACATCAATGCCCTCCCTTCAAATAGGAGATAGAATTACAGACACGATTTCTTTTGAACAGAATTTTAACATCAAGGAAAAGTTTGAGCATGGAGATTCGAATAATCAGATTTATTTCTTTACTGATAATGAGGATAAACAACGTTATAAGTTTTCATTTTTGATTTTTGAGAGTGACATGATTATTTCAGCATCTCCTGTCATCAATGCGAAATATACCCTGAGGAACTATAATTTGGTTCTGAATGACTTTTCAAAGCATGATTACATTGCCGAATACATGTTTTTACAGCAAACTTCAGCCAAGAGTCTGAATGAAGCACGAGTGATTTCTGATAATTTGGTAAAGAAGAACATTGAACTAAGCAAGGCTCAAAAGGAGATTGGAGAATTGTCTAAGTTTCCATCTGAAAATCCAAATCCCATTCTAAGGTTTTCTAATCGATTCAAACTTGTCTATTCTAACCCAGCCAGTGAAAGTTGTTTTTTAAAGGATTTTAAAATTAAGGACAATGAGATTTTTGATGAAAAACTAAAAACTAAAATTGGTGACATCATTAAAACAAAAAGTACTGAATCAATTTTTGAGAGTCGAAATGGACGGCATTATTCTCTTACTATAGCTTATGTCGATGAATTTGAATACGTCAATATTTATGGGTCTGATATTACCACTTTCATTACAAAAGTTAATCAAAATGAAGAGATGCTTATCCGTATTAAGGATGAGATGCAGGAGCAAAAAGAGTTTTATGAATTTATTCTAAATAATTTACCTGCCGATATTGCCGTATTTGATACAAAACATAATTATGTTTTCATTAACCCCAAAGGAATTGCCAACAAAAAGATCAGAGACTTTATGATTGGCAAAAATGATTTTGACTATGCCAAGTTGAAAAATATTCCTGATGATAGGGCAAAACAAAGAAGAAAGCTTTTTAATTCAGTTCTCAAGAAAAAAACGTTTGTTACTTGGCAGGATGAGTTTATTGATAAGAGGGGAAAGCGAGAGGTTGTTCAGCGGTCTATAGGACCTCTTTTTGATGAGAAGGGGATGGTCAAGTACTTAATCGGCTATGGCGCTGATATTACAAAGCGTGTGGAAGCTGAAGAGGAAAATATCAAACTATCACTTGTTGCTAAAAACACGAACAATGGGGTTTTAATGTTAGATACTGAAATGGTAATTACGTGGGCAAACCAAGCAATGATTGATCGTTCTGGTTATACCTTGGAGGAAATGCTTGGTAAAAATCCAAGAGAATTTATTATCTCTGAAACAAATTCTGACGTATTAAAAAAATTAAAAGAAGCCATTAAACTAAAGCAAAATATTGAAGTTGAAATGCTTCATCAGGATAAAAGTGGAGCGAATTACTATGTTGCCTTAAACCTACAGCCGCTTTTTAATTCAGATAATATTCATAACGGTTTCATGATGGTAGAATTTGACATTACAGATCGCAAAGAAAATGAAAACACAATTCAAGACCTGAATGTTAACCTTGAACGTCTCGTTCAAGAAAAGACCGCTAAAAATATTGAGCTTTCAAACTCTCTTCGAGATCAAGAAAAAATGGTTACCATTGGTGAACTTGCAGCTGGTGTCGCCCATGACTTAAATACGCCTCTTGGTGCCATTAAAAGTGGTATTTCAAATATAAAATACACACTAGAAAACATTTTTAAAGAGAACATTCGCTATTGTTCTTTTGAAGAGATACAATTTGCATTGAACTACGCTGAAAATAACACCTTTGGTTTATATATGGGGGGGATGCAATCTCGAAAAGAAAGCCTTGCGTTTGAAAATTACTTAAATGATAATTATTCGGATTTAATCGATGAGGATGTCACTGAAACGGCTATGATGTTTGTCAAAAACCGTATAGGTTCTGAAGAAAATGACATTGTGAAATACATCCTAAAATCGAAAAGCACAAAACACCTTCTACAGATTCTTTACGATTTTCAAATCATATTTTCTTTTGTAAACACAGTCGAATCTTCCGGAGATAAAGCTTCGCTTGTCGTACAAGATCTTAGATCATTTATTCGTGAAAAAAGAAATACAAAAAAGGGCAAGGTGAATTTACACGACAATATAAAAACAGTACTGAATATTTTTAATCATAATATAAAGAATAATATAGAGCTTGATTTCAATGTGAATAAAAGCTTGAATGTAATGGGATATGACGTTCGTTTATTTCAATTGTGGTCAAATTTGATAAAAAACGCCATCGAATGTATGGTAGAAATGACTGAAGTTAAGAAAATGAGTGTATATTCAATTGCTAGTAGTAAAACGATATCAATAATAGTAGAAAATAATGGTCCAATCATTCCAAGCAGTCAAATAGATAAAATATTTGAAAAATTCTATACTACAAAGGCGCATCGAAGCGGATCAGGACTAGGTTTAAGTATCGTTAAAAATGTAATAGAATTGCATAAGGCCCAAGTTAGTGTTGACTCAAGCAAAGAAAGGACAAGGTTTAAAATAACATTTAAAAAAGAGAAATGAAAGAATTAAGGTATGCGGTTATATGTGTAGATGACGATCCAATGATTTTACAAGTACTTGCTTTCCAGCTAGATAAAATTTTGGATAACAAGAGTATTCTCGTAGAATTTTACACGAATCCTAATGAGGCATTATCGGATATAGACACATTAATTGATGAGGAGATAGATGTTATTTTTGTTTTGGTAGATTATCAAATGCCGGAGATGACTGGAGCCGAATTGATCAGGAAAATTAAATCAAAACATAAAGATTTGAATTGTTTAATGTTATCGGGTCAAGCAAATTCCACGCAGATAAGTGAACTCGAGAAAGACAAGTTATTGGAGAAGTTTATTGAAAAGCCTTGGGATGAAGACGAGCTTAGAGATGCGATTTCGAAGCTGATTGCAACCAAAACCCTATCATAATTTAAACAAAAGTGAACTATTTACAGAATGAAACAAATTAAAAACAGTAGTGAAAAATATCTAATAAGGCCAGTGATTTGGTGTTTCTTTCTTGTTGTTTTTTCCAATAGTTTGCATTCACAAAATATGAGTGCAAGATTAAACGCGTATGGGCACATTAATTTTGAATCTGTTTTCTCAGACACCACATATTCCAATTTTAGCTTGGGGGAGCAGGAGCTATTTCTTAATGCCAAGTTCAATGATAATTTTTCTTTTTTAGGAGAGCTTACTCTAAATTATGCTGGTCACGGGAATTACAAGTTAAATATTGAAAGATTAAGATTAAAATATAATTATTATAAAAATCATTCATTGATTCTTGGAAAATTTCACACACCCGTCAATTATTGGAACGATGTGTATTTCCATGCAAGATTGTTTTTCCCCACTATAGATCGCCCATTAATGTTTTCCAAGTGGATCCCCGTTCATACTTTTGGATTGAGAATGCAGGGGCAAAATATTGGCAAAAACAATTTTGGATATGACTTATTATTCGGCAGTGGAATGAGCTCTGAAGATATTTATAGTTTGTTTAATGAGACTTCGATTACCGCCGCTGTTCATTGGAAGCCTAGCGATGAAATACGATATGGCTTTAGTTATTACCTCACTTCAATGGATGATGCCTCTAATATGGCAGCGCATAGTCATGGTGATGATGAGCATAATATGAACATGTATTCTGGACCTTTAGATTTTCATATGCTTAACGCATCAATTGCCTATTTTGGTGAAAAGTGGGAGGTATTAAATGAATTTAGTTTTAACCGAACGGAAACGGATACTCTTGGAGTATCAAATAATGTCTCAAACTATATTTATCTCGGAAGAAGGTTTCTAGAAAAGAATGTTGCTTTTACCGGATTCGACATCTTGTATACGGGTGATAATGATCTCCATACCTATCCATATGATAGGATGAAGTTTATTCTTGGGTATAAATATGAATACTCAGAGAAATTGAATTTAAAAGCGCAGATAGAGTATTACACCAACGTTTATGGTGATCATTCTCATAATCATTCTCAAGGTCCGAAATACGAATTTAAAATACAAATGTCATATGGTTTATAACATACGATATGTACTTATTATTTTATTATTTCTGGTTAACGGGAATGATTTAAATGGTCAAATTAATTTGTTTGATTTTCCAATTGAAGTTATTGGGAACAACACTGGTGCCAATAAAATGAATGAGCAAACATTGAAAGAATACGTTAAGGGCAAGTATAACAAATGGCCAAATAACAAAACTGTAATTGTTGCACTTGCGTCTTCTAAGCATCCTAAGGTAGAGCTGTATTCTGACTTATTGTATAACAAATCTTTTTTTGCAGTTAAAAAATATTGGTATTCCTTGGTTTTTCAGGGCAGAAATGATCCTCCCTATTTTTTCTCAACTGATGAAGAAATTATTGAATTCGTGAGGTTAAATCCCGGAGCTATTGCTATTGTTGAAAAAAGCAGTGCAGTTCCAGAGAACTTAAAGATTCAGCTAAATGAATAGGTTTTTTAAATCTTTTACTTTTAAAATATGGCTTCCTTTTACGGTTGCTCTTATTTTTATTATTTCTATTTCTGCATGGTATTATCCTCGCAAACAAGAGCAGTTTTTACTTGACAATAAGAAAGGGCAGGTACAGGAGTTGGCAAAAACGGTCGCGAAAAGTTACGAGTTGGCTTTCACAGATTCTGATGAATCTGAGGTTTTTAGAAGAGTCAAAGAAACCATTGATTTTGCTAAAAACGACCATGATATTGACTATATTCAAATCTACGAAAATGGAAAATTAGAACACAAATATTCTAAAGAGGGAGCTGAGGATGATAAGCCAATCAGCAATGCTTCGCATATTTTTGAAGATTGGAAATTTAGTTATACAAATTCTGAGGGAAATAGCGTAAATGGATTTGTAAGAATTGCCATTTTAAAGGCTGGAATCGAAGATGAAATTTCTCAAATGAATTATCCTATTTATATGATTTTATTCGGTACTGCTTTGTTTTTATCGTTTACTTTCTATTTGCTTGCAGGATGGTTGTCTAAGCCCATTTTAAAGCTCACCCAATCTACATTAGCACTGAGTAATCAAGATTACACCACAGAGCTTCCTGCATACAATTCTAATGATGAGATAGGATTGTTGATCAATTCAATAAATGAGCTGAAAAATAATCTTATTGAACAAAAGTCCAAAAATGACAAGTTTGTTTTTGGTTTAGAGGAATTGGTAGATAAGAGGGCAAGGGATTTAAAAAAAACCCAAGCTCAAATGGCTTTAGCGCAGAAAAACGCAAAATTTGGTACAATACAATATTCTTTTCAAGAAGACTCTTGGACAAGTTCGGATGAGTTCGATTTGATCTTGGGTGTAAATAAAAATACAGTCAAAAATCTTAGTGGGTTAAAATCATTATTTAAAGAGGAAGAGGAAGGTTTTTTAAATCGTATTTGGAATAAGATGATTTTAAATAAAGAAAAGAACCACTCATCAGATTTCAAGATAACGAGATCTTCTGATGCTAAAGTTTTGACCTTAAATCAAGTAATAGAGATTAAATTTAAAGGAGATAATCCTGTTGAGTTAATCGGCTCTATTCAAGACATTACGGAAAGGACAAAAATTCAAGAAGAGGTTAAGCGTTTGTCACATGTCGCAACTAAAACAACGAATTTGGTAGTTATTACAGACGTTCAAGAACGAATTGTTTGGGTAAATGACGCTACTGTTAAAATGACTGAGTTTTCTCGAGAGGAAATCATTGGTAATACTCCAAGGATGTTCCAATCCAATAAAACAGATCCAAAGACTAAGTTATATATTCGTGAAAATTTAGCAAAAGGAAATATTATAAGTGAGGTTGAAATATTGAATCAATCGAAAAGTGGTAGAGAATATTGGTTAAGCTTAAATATTGTACCCATAAATGATGATGATGATAATTTAACGGGTTATATAGCTATTGAGTCAGACCTGACAGAACACAAAAGGCAACTTCATTTAATCGAAGAAAACGAAAAGAATTACAGAAGTCTTTTAGATAATTCAAGTGAGATGATCCACTCCTTAAATGAGAAAGGTCAAATAAAATACGTAAATAAAGCCTGGTTGGATAATATGGGTTTTGAAAAGATTAGTGAGGTCGAGGGACGTCCTATTTTGGAGTTTTTTACGGATGATACACTGAAGGAATTTAGCATTGTAATGCCCCAATTAATGAGGGGAGAAAACATCAATGATTTAAAATGTGAATTTATATCAAAAAATGGAAACGTTTTAAATATTAATGGGCGTGCTCAGTCTGTAATGGTTGAGGGTGAGTATATTGGCTCTGAGGCTTTTTTGTTTAATGTTACTTCGGTTTTAAAAGCGGAAAGAGATATCGTTAATATGTCTAAATTTCAAAATCTTTTAATGCAAATTTCTACGGAATATATAAATGCGCCGATATCTGAGATTAATAATCTTATTAATCAATCCCTCGAGGATATTGCAGCATTTTCCTCTGCAGATAGAGCTTATGTGTTTGGGTATGATTATGAAAAAGAAATTTGTTCCATTACACATGAGTGGGTGGGTAAAGGAATTCCGCCACAAATTAATTCATTAACCGCAATGCCTTTTTCTGATGTTCCTTATTCATTAAGTAGACATCGAAAAGGGGAGTTCGTCGAGTTTCCGGATGTTTCCATGGTGAAAGACAAAAGGATTCACACTGTTTTGAGTGAAGAGGGTATTCAGAGTTTGATTTCGGTTCCCATGATGGATGGCGAGAAAGCCATCGGATTTATTGGTTTTGATATCATGAGGACGAAAAGAGAATTTAATTCTAATGAAAAGAATTTAATGCGTCTTTACTCTCAGATGATTGTTAATGTTTTCAATAGGATGAAGTTTATTGAAGAGCTGCAAAGCACCAAAGATGCATTGTCGAATATCAATAAATCTCTTGAGAAAAAGGTTATTGAAAACACTAAAAAGAATATTGATTTATCTCGTTCGATACTTGAACAAGAAAAACTGGTTACAATAGGTGAAATATCTGCGGGGATAGCCCATGATTTAAATACCCCGTTAGGCACAATAAGAGTCGGTTCTGACAATGTGAGCTACATTATCGATAAATTATTTAGAGATGACCTTAATAATTTTAGTAATAACGAATTGATTGAAATCATAAATCATGTAAAGCAAAATAAAATTGAAATATATGTGGGTGGTTTACAATTGCGGAAAGAAAAGGAACATCTAAAGAATTTCTTATTCGTAAAGTATCCAGATATAAATGAAGAGCAAATGTCAAAGTTTGTTGATTTATTTGTAAAATGTCGAATTAGTGAATCGCAGGCCGATCTCATAGACAAAATTATAGTCAAGGAAAATGGAATAGAATACTTAGAAGTATTAAACCAGGTACAAATGGCTATGGCTCAGTTGGATACGATAAAAACATCAAGTGATAAAGCCGTCCGAGTTGTACAAGACATGAGGGCTTTCATCAAAGGAGAAACCACCGTTGAAAGAAAAATGATTAATCTTCGAGAAAATATTTCTACTGTACTCGGGGTATTCAACTATGAAATAAACCTGAATATAGATTTGAAGTTTGAAGTTGATGAATCGATTGAATTTATGGGTTATGACATTAAGTTATTTCAATTGTGGTCAAACATTGTTAAAAATGCTCTGGAGGCCATGTCCGATCAAGACAACAAATACTTTGGGATTACTGGTGTAAAAGAAAAAGATCAAATCATTGTAACCTTTGAAAATAATGGCCCAAAAATCCCCGATGAGATCGTCACTTCTATTTTTAATAAGTTCTACACTACAAAAGCAAAAAAGAGTGGGTCTGGTTTAGGTCTCAGTATTGTGAAAAATGTTTTAAGAGAACATAAGGCAAATATTAAAATTAAGTCTACAGAGAACATGACCAAATTTATAATTACTTTTGAAATATGACAGATTTTAAATATGCTGTGGTTTGTGTTGATGATGACCCATATATTCTTCAAATGTTGGGTTTTCAATTGTCCAAAATAATGGATCAAAAGTGTACTTTGATAGAATATTTCACAGACCCCAAAGATGCCCTTGAGAATATCGACCAAATGGTTTCGGAAAGCATAGATATTATATTTGTTATTGTCGATTACCAAATGCCAAAAATGACTGGTGCAGATCTTATTCGGGCCATCAAATCGAAACATGCCAATTTGCGCTGTGTAATGCTTTCTGGTCAGGCAAATTCCACATCGGTGAATTCACTTAAAGATGAGAATTTACTGGAACGTTTTTTGGCCAAACCATGGGATGAAACTGAGCTTTTTGACACACTTATTCCTCTAATTAAATCTCGAAACTAAAGAGTTTACATGAAAACAATTTTGATACTTGGAGCAGGTCTTTCGGCCTCATCTATGATTAGATATTTATTGCAACATTGCGAAAAGGAGCATTGGAAATTAAGAATAGTAGATCGTGATAAAGATCGAGTTTTGGATTTAATTGACAATCATAAGAATGCCGAAGCTCTTGATTTTGATGCTACATCGTCGAATAGTAGGCTTCCTGAAATAAATGGTGCTGACTTGGTGATTTCGATGCTTCCAGCACGTTTTCACGTTGAAGTTGCCGAGGATTGTATTTCGGCAAGAAAAAACCTTATTACGCCTTCATACATTTCTCCGGAAATGAAAGCTTTAGATCAAAGAGCCAAAGACGCGGGGATCACGATTATGAATGAAATCGGTGTTGACCCCGGTATTGACCACATGAGTGCAATGAAAATCATTGATAAAATTAAAGACAACGGAGATACACTACATAGCTTTAAGTCCTTTTGTGGCGGTCTTGTTGCCGAAGAACACGATGATAATCCTTGGCGATATAAGTTTACATGGAATCCAAGAAATGTCGTTCTTGCAGGCAAGGGAGGCACAGCTATGTTTTTAGATAATCACAAATACAAATACATACCTTATAATCGTTTGTTTGACCGATTAGATCGAATTTCTATTCCGGGACACGGCAAATTTGTCGGTTATCCAAATCGAGATTCCCTGTCCTATCAAGAAACATATGGTTTAAAGGGAATAGCAACGCTTTACAGAGGCACCTTGCGTAGACCAAATTTCTGTAAGGGGTTTAATGTTTTTATCGAGCTGGGGATGACGGATGATTCTTTTGCTATGGCGAATGCGTCTCAAATAAGCCCTCGTGATTTCCTGAATGCCTTTCTGCCTTATATACCTAACTTGTCTGTTGAGGATAAATTTAAGTATTTCCTTCGTGAAGATCGGATGTATCTTTATGATCAATTTGAGTGGCTAGGTGTATTTGATGATGATTCTGATTTTGGGTTCGAGGGAGCAACTCCAGCACAACTTTTAGAAAAGCTAATGGTGAGAAAAATGTCACTTTCAGAGAAAGATAAAGACATGCTTGTGATGTATCATGAGTTTGAGTTTGAACAAGATGGGAAAAATAAAAAAATAGTATCTTCAATGATTAGTATTGGTGAAGATCCAACCTACACGGCTATGTCGAATACGGTGGGTCTACCAATTGCCATTTCGGCAAGAATGATTTTAAATGACCAAATAAAAGTAAAAGGTGTTACGTTACCTATACAAAAGGAAATTTATGAGCCCATTTTAAAAAGTCTTGAGGAAAATGGGATTATTTTTAATGAACACGAATCTGAACTGTAAATACTATGACAAAAAAAGCGGAAGAAAATCAAATGAATATTGAGTTATCAGAGGAAATCGCTTCAGGTATATATTCTAATCTAGCGGTAATCACACACTCACCATCCGAAGTGATTTGTGACTTCATTCAAGTGATGCCCGGTATGCCTAAAGGCAAAGTGAAGTCAAGAGTAATTATGACACCTCAAAATGCGAAAAGGTTTCTTAAAGCATTGCAAGATAACATGTCTAAATACGAAGATCAATTTGGTCCTATTGATGAACCTAAAAATGAAATTCCTCCCATGAGCTTCGGTACTCCGAATACAATGGCTTAAAAGAAATTAATTGACACTCACTGTTTGTATACCCGTTTATAATCAAGACGTCACAGGTCTTGTTTATGCGCTAATCAAACAAACTAAATTAACGAAGGGGTTTGCAAATATTGTTGTTTTAGATGATCGTTCTGAAACAGCTTTTCATCAAAAAAATTCTGTTCTATCAAAAGAGGTGACTTACATCCGATTAGATAGCAACATTGGAAGGTCTAAAATTCGTAATAGATTTTTGGAATATACTGATGCCGATTATTTGTTATTTATTGACTGTGATTCCACGATTATTGACGATACTTTTATCTCTTGCTATCAAAAGTATTTAGAGCAGCATCACCCATCTGTAGTCGTTGGATCAAGCGTGTATCAATCAGAAGCTCCATCACGACAACATAAACTTCGGTGGACCTATGGATCTAAGATAGAGAGTGAGAGCTATGAACAAAGAAGGCGTAACTCGAATACTACATTTAAAACGAACAACTTCATAATATCTAAAGATTGTTTTCATAAGGTTTCATTTAATGAAGAGCTCAGTGGATATGGTCATGAGGATACTCTTTTTGGTTATGAATTGAATAAAAAAAATATAATTATTAAACAGGTGAACAATCCTGTTTTAAATGGTGAATTGGATACCAACGAGGCATTTTTACTAAAAACAGAGGAGGGACTTAGTAATTTATTAAAGGTCTGGAGCTTAACAAGCTTTGACGTTGTACTGCTTGAAAAGATCAGGATTCTAAACTATTACTACCGGTACAAGGATTCAGTTTTTTTCAAAGGTTTGTATTTTTTATTTAGAAGACCAAGTCGATATTTATTGAGTGCTGGGTGGTCAAGTATCGTGTTATTTAATTTTTACAAGCTTGGCTATTTGATTCAGCTCAATTCAAAAAAAAGATAGCTTATTCTTTAATGGCCGCGATTAGTTTGGATTTTTCAAGCAACCAGTTTTCTTTTTTTGCTGCCGTAATGCAGTTTGTTTTTAATTGTTGCTGGAGTTTTTGATTTCCTTTAAACGTCATTACAGACCTTGCAATTCCTTCAGGAGTAACATCGTCAATTATGACCCCAATATCATATTTAACTATAATTTTTTCGATTTCTTTAAGACGGTTACTTAAGATTGGTGTTCCCGCATGGAGGTAATCAAACAGTTTATTAGGAAGAGCAAGCTCGTGATTTTGATTTACCGCCTTATCCATTAATAGTCCCAAATTGGCCATTTGAGTGATTTTCATTAGTTCATTGTATGGTCTTCGGGAAATAAATTTCACCTGGTTCGAAAGCTTATGCTTTTGTACCAAAATTTTAGCATCAGGAATAACATCGCCATCTCCGACAATTAATAGGACACAGTTCTCACAGTGTTTCATTGATAAAATTGATTCTTCGATACCGCGGTCTTTGTTTAGACCAGACCCCTGAATGATTAGAATAAAGTCATCATCCCTTAATCCAAAAGATGAGGAATTAAAACGGTTTTCGTGACCCTTATAGGGTAGAGGAATGTTCCTTACAACATGAATAGGTACCTTGTATTTCTGATTATAGATTGCAGCAATAGAATCATTCACTGTAATTACTGTTTTTAGTTTGGGAAAGATCCATTTCTCCATTCTCAACCAAATACCTCTTCTGACAGGACGCTCTTTAAGCTCACTTACTTCGGTAAATAATTCATGAGTATCGTAAATAATTCTTGTTTTTGGTTTAAACAAATAGGCGAGAAAACAAGCGGGTAATGTGTCAAGGTCATTTGAGAAAATGAGCGAGGTTCTTTTTGAAATAAGAAAAAAGAATATTCGTAAATTTAGATTTAAATAAAATAACGGTCCTTTGTCAAACCATAAGTTCATTCGCCTAGTAATATAATTTCTAGCAGGCATTTCAGGACTATTCTTTCTCTTTCTTCCAATCAAAACTACCTGGTAATCAAGCTCTTCAAGCACATCACAGGTCTTGGCTACACGGTTATCCGTGGCCAAGTCATTGGAGACACAAACGACGGCATTTTTTTTTGCTTTCATATTAGACTTTGCAAAATATTGATTTTAATGATGTTGGCAAAAGAAATTTATAGATTAAAAATATTAAAAAAATAGTTTGTGATAAAAAAAACTTTCATACATTTGCAGTCCCAAAAATAAAGATTTTGGGAGTATTACGTTCTTTTTTTTTGTGATACCAACAAATAATGCCGATGTAGCTCAGTTGGCCAGAGCAGCTGATTTGTAATCAGCTGGTCGGGGGTTCGAATCCCTCCATCGGCTCGGAATTGTTGGGGAGATACTCAAGCGGCCAACGAGGACAGACTGTAAATCTGTTGGTTTTACCTTCGCAGGTTCGAATCCTGCTCTCCCCAC
>DAIPZI010000015.1:0-16871 GCA_036782275.1 Crocinitomicaceae bacterium | reverse complement strand
ACACTGTGCTTATCCGTAGACCCACCTGTGCTTGCTGTAAAACCCATGTATCCCGAAAAATTCACATTGTAATTTGCCGTTAAGTAAAGTGTCCCGTTAATGGTTACTGTAATTTCGCCGTAATTATAGCTTATTTCTGCAGTCGAGTAATCAGAAGACCTTAAAAAGCTTAAGGTGCCGCCAACATTATCTAAACTTGTTATTCCCGGTATGCATTCATTGTATCCTGGGCCGCTGTATATTTGTATTCCTGGATTGGGTCCTCCGCAATTATTATAGGTGTCAAGAATCACCTTTATTCCATTCGCCGTTGATGGAATACCAACCCCTCCTCCACTCACAAAACCTGTGGGTGGAACATCCAAAAAACAAAAAGCAATACCATCTGCTGCAGAACCTTCAAACATTCTAAAGTCAAACTTGACATTCCATTGATTGCAAGTTCCTAAATCTATAGCTTGAGAGTAAAAAGCCGCGCCGCTTGAAGAATTAATGGCGTCCGTTAGAATGAGCTCATTACTGAAATTATCCACGTCACCCCCTGTATCACCGGTGTATGCTGCACCGGTTAAATTCCAATTTGTGGTCACCATACTGGGACTGCCCTGTAATTCTGCAAAAATAAATTGAGACATCACAGACCCATTTAAAAATGCAAAAAACAATAGAAGTAAGGACTTGGTTTTCATGTTATTAGTTCATTGTAAAATTCGGGATTTTTTTTGAGATTTAAAACTAAATGTATTTATACGTATTCAGCAAGTTCCATCCAACGGTCTGTTTTTTGATCAATCTGCTGGACGACCTCTCCAAGTCTTTTTCCCATTTCATACAAATCTGCATTACTTCTTGACTCATCCGACAAACCGTTGGACAATTCTGATTTTTCTTGCTCAAGCTGCTCAAGGTCTCGTTCTAGTCGATTAAATTCTTCTTTTTCTTTGAAGCTTAATTTGGTTTTCTTTTGTTCTGTTGAGTTTTGCTTTACTTCTGTTTTTTTTATTGGATTCACCGACTTTTTTTCTTTTTGAGCCTCCTTTTCATTTTTCCTAAAGTCAGTGTAATTTCCTAAGATGTCTTTGACTTCTCCACCACCTTGAAATACAAGTAAATGATCAACCATTTTATCCATAAAGTATCTGTCATGAGAAACGACAATTAGGCATCCTTTAAAGTTTCTTAAATATTCCTCAAGAACAGCCATGGCAAAAATATCTAGGTCATTTGTTGGCTCATCTAAAATCAAAAAGTTAGGGTTCCCCATTAAAACCCGAAGTAATTTTAATCGACGCTTCTCTCCACCACTTAACTTTCTTACAAAATTGTAATGCATGCTGCGCGGAAATAAAAAACGTTCCAAGAGCTGAGCTGCAGAAAGTTGTTTGCCTTTTTCAAGAGGTATAAACTCTGCCACCTCTTTCACAACATCGATTACTTTAAAGTCGTCATTGACCTTGATTAAGTCCTGACTAAAATGTCCAAAAACCACAGTTTCACCCACCACAATCTTACCTTTGTCTAGTGGTTCCGAGCCCAATAACATTTTGAGAAAAGTAGTCTTCCCTGTTCCATTTTTTCCCACAATACCCATTCGCTCTTTCCGTTGAACGTTATATGAAAAGCTATTAAGTATAGGAAGATTTCCAAATGCTTTTCCAATTTTATGAAATTCAACTATTTTGGATCCTAGACGCTCCATTTTTACAGGAAGTTCTAGCTCATCTTCATCAAGTCTTTGAGATGCTGTTTTTTTTATGTCTTGAAAAGCATCTACCCTGGCTTTTTGCTTTGTGCCTCTTGCTTTCGGTTGACGTCGTATCCAATCCAGCTCTTTTCTAAAAGAATTTCTTGCCTTTTCAATCGTAGACTGCAATTGCTCCTGTCGTTCCGCCTTTTTTTCCAAGTAATAGGAGAAATTCCCTTTATACTTATACAAACTTTCATCTGCCAATTCAAAGATAGTATCGCAAACTACTTCCAAAAAATAACGATCATGAGTAACCATCAAAATGGTCGATTTTGATGTCGATAAATAGGATTCTAACCACTCAATCATATCAAGATCCAAATGATTGGTGGGTTCATCTAAAAATAAAAAATCAGCTTCAGAAAGTAGAACTTTAATCAAAGCCACTCGCTTTTTCTGACCTCCGGAAAGATTATTAATCAGCTGTGAATCATCTTCAAGTTTAAAAACAGACAACAATTGATTTACTTTAGCCTCTAGATCCCACGCGTCTAACTCTGTCAATTCTTGAAATAGATTACTCAACTTATCCTCATCTCCAGATTCGATCGCTTTATTGTAATCTTTGATTAATCTCAACTTTGGAGATTGGTGATCATAAATGACCTCATCAATCGTTTTGTTTAAGGGAAGGTTCTCCGACTGCTCCATAAAAGCAACTTGAATGTTCTTTCTAAAAACGATTTTACCACTATCATACTGCTCCTTGTCCATAAGGCAATTAAGAAGCGTGGTTTTTCCCGAACCATTTTTTGCTACTATGGCCACTTTTTGGCCTTGATCAATACCAAAAGTGACATCAGAAAACAGAATTCGTTCTCCAAATGATTTCGTTAAATTTTCTACTGATAAGAAATTCATATCTGCACTGGATTTTCTGCGAAGTTAGAAGAATACTTCTTTCTTCTATAGAGATCAGCAAATGAAGATGAAAATTTATAAAATATCCTTACTTTAGACATATTAAAATTTAATTTCAAAGATGAAGAAATCTATAGCCCTCATTTTCTTATTAGCGACAAACTTCTTGTTAAATGCCCAGGCTCCTGAAGGAGTTAATTATCAAGCGGTAATACGAGATAATATTGGAAATCCAATCGAGAACAACTCTGTTGGAATTAAAATTGGAATTTACCAAAACACAACTTCAGGACCCCTCGTATTTGAAGAGTCCTTCACTCCAAATACGAATTCATTTGGATTGGTGAATTTTATTATTGGTCAAGGGAATTTAATTAGTGGTGATTTTTCGATCATTGATTGGGCATCCGGACCCTATTTCGTAGAAATATCAGCAGACATTGATGGAGGTATTAATTACGAAACTATTGGTACACAAGAGCTAATGAGTGTTCCATACGCGCTTTATGCTAAAACAGCAGGGAACGGACCTCAAGGGCCACAAGGAGAGCCAGGAAATGATGGAGCACAGGGAGTTCAAGGAGAGCAAGGACCTCAGGGAATACAAGGCGACCCGGGACCAACAGGACCTCAAGGAATACAAGGAGAAGAGGGGCCTCAAGGGATTCAGGGTGAGCAAGGTTCTCAGGGTATTCAAGGTGATGCAGGACCAACAGGGGCAGCAGGAGACCAGGGAATACAAGGAGAACAAGGTCCACAGGGTATACAAGGTGATCCAGGTCCCACAGGTGCAGCAGGAGCCCAAGGAATACAGGGAGAACAAGGTCCACAGGGTATTCAAGGTGATCCAGGACCCACAGGTGACGATGGAGCTCAAGGAATTCAAGGTGTGCAAGGCATTCAAGGGGACCCAGGGATGGATGGCCTTTTACCGAACGGGACAATAATTGGAAATACCACTTTTTGGGATGGTTCAGAGTGGGTTGTTGACAACAATAATTTATTTAATGCGGGAGGAAATATTGGTGTAGGAACAGCTACTCCTGGATCTAAATTGGAAGTATCAGAAGGAGACATTACTATAAATTCACCATTCAAATACAAAATTAAAGACGCTTTAGATGGCGACAACTTCCTCATGTATGAGCCAACAGTAGATGGCTTGAGACTGAATGGTTATGACGCTGTATTTATAACCACAACTGATGCTACTAATGCAACAGCGGGCCAAGACTTGGTGGTAAGAAACGGACGTGTAGGTATCAATACAAACACCCCTTCTCAGGGACTTTTACATGTGAATGGTTACTATGCAGATCCTTTTGGGAATTATACTTTTTATGCTACCGGACCTAATACGGGTACTGGTACTGCAACGAATTTGAACACAAGTATCTTTGCCACACATCGAATTGTAGCAGGAGAATTCAATGCCATTTCCGATGCAAGAATAAAGAATATTGATGGGCTTTCAAATTCAAAACATGACCTTGAAACCTTAAGTAAGATCAAAGTAACAGACTATCATATGATTGATCCTTCACATGGTGAAAAAGCCATCAAAAAAGCAATCGCTCAACAGCTAGAAGAAGTATTTCCTCAGTCCGTTTCAAAATCAACAAATACAATACCTGACATCTATCAAATGGCTGAATGCGTGAATGGAACGATTACTTTAAAAAACGAATTGTCAAAAGGAGATCGTGTCAAACTCATTTTTGAAAATAACGAAGTCATTTCAAAGGTAACTTATGCAGACAAAAACACCTTTAAAATTGATGCAGAAAGCTCTGGAAACGTTTTTGTTTACGGACGAGAAGTTGATGATTTTCGAACCGTTGATTATGATGCAATCTCCATGCTCAATGTTTCCGCTACACAAGAATTATTAAAAAGGATTACAGCTTTAGAAGACGAAAACAAAACACTAAAAGAGAACAATACCGAACTTATGGGTCTTAAAAGTAAAATCGAAACACTAGAAAGAAGCGTATCTCTTCTCTTGGAGGAAAAAAACACAGTTAAAATTAAACCCTAACTAAAAAAAATCAAACATCATTCTAGAACTTAGTGTATACTTTACATAAAAGAATATCTTTGCCCCTTTCAAAAACACACATAGGTAAAGATGAACAAGTATTTCAACCTTTTCGATTTAAAGCAAAAAGTTAATTATAAAACCGAGGTTTTATCAGGATTGACCGTAGCGATGGCATTGGTTCCGGAGGCTGTTGCATTTGCACTCATCGCGGGACTGTCTCCTTTAACGGGTTTGTACGCAGCCTTTATAATGGGGATTATTACTGCTGTTTTTGGTGGTAGACCGGGTATGATTTCTGGAGCCACCGGGGCAATTGCAGTCGTGTTTTTTGGCTTAGTAACAAGTCTAAAACAAATTAATCCGTCGATAACTGTTGACGAAATCACTCAATATGTTTTTGCCACTGTAATACTTGCAGGAGTTTTGCAAATTATTGCAGGATTCCTAAGGCTCGGAAAATTAATGCGATTGGTTCCTCAACCCGTAATATTTGGATTTGTGAACGGCCTAGCGATTATTATATTTACCTCTCAGCTTAGCCAATTCACAACGGATTCAACAGACCCCAATGCACCATGGATGCATGGTCAGCAGCTATACTCTTTTTTAGGACTGGTTGTATTCGCGATGTTGATCATTTGGCTTTTGCCTAAATTCACCAAAATGGTTCCGGCCGCTCTAACCGCAATATTAGCTGTTTTTGGACTGGTATACTTTTTAGACATTCCCACGACCACTGTCGGAGATATCGCATCCATTGAGGGTGGATTTCCTCCATTAAATATTCCAAATATTCCCATGGATTGGGAAACCTTAAAGCTTATTTTTCCATATGCTTCAATAGTGGCAGGTGTAGGACTTATTGAAAGCTTACTAACACTAAATATTATCGATGAAATTACTCAAACAAGAGGGAGAGGAAATAAAGAAGCTGTAGCTCAAGGAGCTGCGAATATTCTTTCCGGATTACTCTCAGGAATGGGTGGATGCGCAATGATTGGACAAAGTCTTATTAACATCTCTTCTGGAGCGAGAGCAAGATTATCTGGAATAGTTGCAGCAGTAATGCTCCTAGTATTTATAATGTTTGGCTCAAGCTTAATAGAAAAACTTCCGATGGCAGCATTAACAGGGCTTATGATTATGGTGGCCATTGGAACATTTGAATGGGCAAGTTTTAAAACCTTTAACCGCATGCCTAAATCTGATGTTTTTGTAATGGTAGCTGTTACATTAATCACTGTATTCTTACACAATTTGGCTTTAGCCGTTCTTTTAGGAGTAGTTATTGCTGCATTAGTTTTTGCTTGGGACAATGCAAAGCGAATTCGTGCAAGAAAACACATTGATGAGAATGGAGCGAAGCACTATGAGATCTATGGTCCTCTTTTCTTTGGATCAATCACTATTTTCAATGAAAAATTTGATGTTAAAAATGACCCAAAGGTGGTTATTATTGATTTCGCTGAAAGTCGTGTCGTAGATATGTCTGCGATAGAAGCTCTAAACAAGCTAACTGAACGCTATAAACAGGCAGGTAAGCAGGTGCAGCTAAAACACCTAAGCAAAGATTGTATAAGGTTACTTAAAGGCGCAGAAAAGATCATAAGCGTTAATGTTCTTGAGGACCCTACCTATAAACTGGTTTCTGACGAATTATCTTAAAAGGCTACACATCTCTTTTGGTGAGCACGTAATAGGACACATACAAGAGAACAAACACATAAAATAATCCTAGTGAAGCCCTTTGCATTTCAGTCATTGCATACTCAAATCCGTCAGGAAGTATAGGCATAGGAATCAGTGTTGAAAAAGTGCTTAATGGAAAAAATTGAGAATACTCTTTTGCAAACAATCCAGTCATTCCTTCAAGAAATGTTGAAAGCAAATAAAACACAATTGATAAAGCAGGGTTTTTCAGAAGATTTGCTAGAAAAAAAGCAAAAATAAAATAACCAAATGTGGCAATTTGATAAAACCCAATGTATCTAATCCCACTAAAAACGTCCGTTGAACCATTTGAAAACCCAAATAAAACTGCAATTAAAAAAGTGTATACCGTAATGATAACGGATAACATGGCTACCACATAAAATTTTGAAAGCACAAGTTCTTTTTTACTGAGACCGTCAATTAAATTTTGCCTTTGGGTTTTATATTTAATTTCATTGCACGTAAAAACAACAATGATCACACCAACGAGCAAGTTGAAAAAACTTGATATATATGTTACAAAATGATAAACATCAGGGAATTGGTAAATCTGTTCATTATAAACCGTACCGTACGCAGGCATTAAGGATAAACAAAAAAAGATTAAGGGCAATACTACGGCATAAACAATTAAAATAACCTTAAGCGTGCTCAGGCGTTTTAGTTTGAGCCATTCTATGGTAAGTAAACGTTTCATGCTTCTTTAATTATGTCCAAAAATTGATTTTCCAGCGATTCATTATAAACATCGAGTTGATTTAGAACCATTCCTTCATTAAAAAAATACTGATTGATTTGATCTGTTTTTGTGTTTTTCGGCACACTAATAATCATTAAATCACTTTCTTCAGATTGTTTGTATATATTCATTTCAGGGTTTGAACTGATTATTTTTTTGAGCAAGATTTTGTCCTCTGCTCCTATTTTAACCAAAGTGCTTTCCTGATTTCCAATAATCTCCTCTATTGTTCCTGTTCGAAGTAATTTACCTTTTTTTAAAATGGCACAGTGAGTGCATACCTTTTCAATTTCATCAAGGATATGGGATGCAATAATTATTGTTTTTCCCTTATTGCCAATATCAATAATTAACTCACGAATTTCTGCGATTCCTTGAGGATCAAGTCCGTTAGTAGGCTCGTCTAAAACAAGAACCTCAGGCCCTCCCAATAAAGCACTAGCTATGGCGAGCCGCTGTTTCATTCCCAACGAAAAAGTCTTAAATTTCGAGTCCCTTCGTTCGTATAAATCAACCATCTTAAGAACCCTATCTATTTCGGATGAAATTCCATCAATCTCCTTGATTTTAGCAACAATTTCAAGGTTTTGCTCTGCTGTTAAATAAGGATAAAAATTAGGCGTTTCTAACAAGGCCCCAATGCGTTTTCGATTCTCATCTTTATTGCCATTTTCAAACCATGAATAACTCCCTTGATTCTGATTGATGACTCCAAGGAGCATTCCTAATGTTGTTGTCTTCCCGCTTCCATTAGGACCAAGTATCCCATAAATCATTTTCTCATGGACATGTAAATGAAGCGATGAAACAGCTTTAATATTTTTGTAATTCTTGGAGAGGCCTTGAACCTCTAAAACTTTCTTAATCAATGGGTTAATTTTTATGTAGGAATCTAAAATACTAGAAATATTTGAACCATTATCTTAAACGATTAAGAGAATCAAGTAAGTTTTTATCTTTTTTAACACCAATAAGAGCAAGAAAAGAAAAAGGAAGCCCCGCAATAAAGAAAAGATACCCCAAACCCAATTCTTGACTCGCGTTATTTTCAAAAAACATACTTTTCCCCAATGAAGAATATATTAAAAAGACAATAACCATTGCTACATAAAGGTAAAATAACCCCCTTGCCCACTTCAGCTGCCTTTTTATGTTTTTGTAGCTCATCAAGGTCATAAAAGAGAATAAGCAAAGTCCTATAACTGTAAGGTATATAGGCATACTCTTATGCATAGATAAATTGTTACCTACACCTTTTTGAATGCCATAAACAGAAAATGAATAAAACTCTGTGCCTTTCACAAATCTAAAAAACTCCATGCCTGTACATGTAACGCCCAAACATATGATGACCAATGAAAAATATATCGTTTGAATTCTTTGTAGCATAGCTTAACGTTTAAATATGAGTTGTTTTGTTTCTTAAATAATAATCAAGTAGTGTAATTGCTGCCATAGATTCTACAATCGGAACCGCCCTTGGCACAACACAAGCATCATGCCTGCCCTTTCCTTCTATCCGTACTTTATTACCCATCTTGTCTATTGAACTCTGTTCTTTCATTATCGTGGCAACAGGCTTAAAGGCGACCCTAAAAACAATAGGCATACCGTTGGAAATACCCCCTTGAATCCCTCCTGAAAAATTGGTGCTTGTCGTTTCCTTAGAATCAAAAGCATCATTATGATCACTTCCTTTCATTGAAGCAGATTCAAATCCTGAGCCTACCTCAAATCCTTTCACTGCATTAATGGAAAGCATCGCTTTTCCAAGTGACGCCTGAAGCTTATCAAAAACCGGCTCACCTAATCCAGCGGGAACATTTTTCACAATACACTGAATGATTCCTCCCAATGTATCTCCCTCGTTTTTAACTTCAGAAATTAATTCCTCCATCCTATTTGAAAGGTCTTCAACGGGACAACGCACTAAAGATTTTTCAATGATTTCTGAGTCAAAAAATGCTTGTGAATCCATCTTAAGTTCTCCAATTTGTGTAACATAAGTGGAGAAAACGATTCCGATTTTGTTTAATGCTTGTTTTGCTAATGCACCAGCAACGACCCTACAAACGGTTTCTCTGGCACTTGCTCGACCCCCACCTCTGTAATCTCGGATGCCGTATTTCTTTTCATAAGTAAAATCGGCATGAGAAGGCCGATAAGTATCTTTTAAATGCGAATAATCTTTTGATTCTTGATTCTCATTTGGGATTACAAACCCAATAGGTGTGCCTGTTGACGTTCCTTCAAAAATGCCAGAAAGAAACTCAACCTGATCTTTTTCATTTCTAGCTGAAACTAGCTTGCTTTGGCCAGGTCTCCTTTTGTTCAGCTCTTGCTGAACAGCATCAACATCGATGGTTATCCCCGAAGGGAATCCTTCAACTACTCCTCCCATGGATTCGCCATGAGACTCGCCAAATGTAGTAAGTGTAAATATGGTTCCTAGAGTAGATCCTGACATATCACAAATTTAGGTCTTTTTCTTCTTGAAAACAGGAACACTTGAACAAGGTTCTCCATACATGATTGATTTAACCATAGGTTGTAACAAAATGACCAATGCGGACATGGCATATTCTGGTGCAGCGACCTCAGAACACCCTTTAATGATCACACGCTGGTCTTGAAATAAAGACAAATCAAGTGAGTCAATGTTTTCCTTGATTAGCTTTTTCTCCAGAGCGGTTTTATTCCCCACCACAACGTCATTTGTATATTCCATTACTTTTGATGTAATCAGCATATAGGCCCAAGTGGGTATAATTGCATCAACAGAACAATAAATGAATACTGCACGTTTTTCGTATTGTTTCCAATCGTGTTCCTTTAACCAATGCCGAAAATCTTTTTCTTTTAAAATTAAACCTTCATGAAGCCGTTCTGACAAGTCAATACCTAAGATTGTTATGCTTGGCCTAAAATCATTCAAATCCAATTGAATGATACCACTTTCTTTAATTTTATTTTTAATTTCCATGTCACACAAAATTACAATATCATTCATAATTTAAGTCTTAAAATTGACAAACTGTCATAATTTTTAGCTCGGCACACTAATTGACACGAATAAAACATGAAACAGAACCCCCAATTTGATAAACACTTTGGTAATGCACTTCCTCCAGCTATACTTATACTAGTCTGTATCTGGATCTTCTACTGGGCTGATTCATTGTTTCTTTTTCAATTTTACAAACTCGGTGTACTTCCCAAAAGTATTGAAGGGCTTCAGGGCATATTATTTATGCCACTGGTCCATTCAACAGAAAACTTTAATCACATCATTAATAATTCAGTGCCTATATTTTTACTGACCCTTTTTTTGTTCTATTTCTATAAAGAAATTGCGCTTAAAGTTCTTTTGTTCAGTTGGATTTTTACAGGGGTCGGCGTGTGGTGGTTTGCCGCGAATAAAGGAGCCTATCATATTGGAATGAGTGGTGTAATATACAGTCTTGTTGCCTTTCTTTTTACCTCCGGAACATTACGAAAGTATCTTCCTTTACAAGCGTTATCTATGTTTATTGCTTTTGTCTATGGAAGTATGATTTGGGGAATTCTTCCCATTTCTCCTCGTATTTCTTGGGAAGGTCACTTTATGGGATTAATTGTAGGAGTGATTCTAGCCATAGTATATAGAAAACAAGGACCTCAGCGTCCAAAATACGTCTATGAAATCGAAAAAGAATTGGGCATTGAGCCTCCCGATCTTGAGGGGATGTACTGGGAAAAGGTAAGACAGGAAGAAGAACGTCAAAAAGAAATAGCCGAAAAAGCACAAGCCGAAAAGATTAAAATTGTTTATCATCTAAAAACCAAGGATGACTCAACAGAGGATTCAAAGAGCTGATCTTTTAATACCTATTTTTAATCACGGTTGAATTTGTACGACTTGATAAGGTATCCCACTGAACTTCCAATTAATATGCCGCACGTGTTGGCCAAAGCATCCATTAAAGAAGACTCTCTCCCCGGAACAAAGCCCTGTAAAAATTCAAGAATTAATCCGTACAAAAAACATGCTCCAAGTCCAAGCCAAAACACTTTTTGATTGGATTTTAAAATAGTCCAATTCAATGCAAGTGCAGAATAAGCTAGAAAATGGTTCCATTTATCATGGTCACCTAATTCGATACCTGATTTTGGGGGAATAAGACTTAATACCCCAATGCCAAAAACAACAACAACAAAACTGAAAAGAAAAACTTTATTTTTCATCTAATTCGTATCCCGTTCTTTTATCCTTTTCAAGTGCAGGTATACCTTCTTTCATCCATTTGGGCTGTGGTGCACCTTTTAAGTAATGATCAAAAAATTGATTCATTCGAATACTCAAATCAAATTTATTGGGCAGCTTTTTCAAGTTGTGGTCATCGTTATTATACACCAACATCCAACATGGTTTTTGAAGTCTTCTCATGCCACTATACAATTCTATTCCTTGGTACCATGGAACAGCACCATCTTTGTCATTATGCATGATAAGAAGTGGAGTATTCACTTTTGGTAAATGAAACAAAGGGGAATTCTCGTAGTAGAGCTCAGGGGCCTCCCAAATGGTCTTTCCAATTCGACTTTGAGTAGCCTCATACTGAAACTGTCGATTTAATCCTGATCCCCAACGAATCCCACCGTATGCTGAAAACATATTGCTTACTGGTGCTCCCGCCATAGCTGCAGCATATCTATTTGTCATAGTAATCATCTGAGCGGTTTGATATCCTCCCCAGCTTTGACCTTGCAATCCCATGCTTAGGGAATCAACAGCATAATTCTTCAGTATAAAATCTGTACCACTCATTATCGAATTATAAGCAGATTTGGCGGGGTAACCCGGTACATATCGAATATCGGGGACAAAGACCAAGTAATCATTTGAAGCATATTCAATAGGGTTTATAATACTCGCCGATGGCTTAGGAGATCGATAACTGTGTAAATTATCAGAATTTAATTCATAATAGTAAACCATTAACGGATACCGTTTAGTCGAATCATAATTTTCTGGTATGTAGATGAGTCCCTCAAGAGATATCGAATCATAGCTGTACCAATTTACCAATTCAACCGAAGGCCATAATACGTTTTTTTGCTGTGGATTTGCATTAGAAATCTTCTTAATGATTTGAAAATCCTTATCAACCAATTCTATATTTGGATACTCAAATACTGAAGATTTTCTTAATAATGCTTTTTCACCATCGGCAGACCAAATTAAGGATTGAAACCGATGTGGAGAAATCATGTTTTCGATTAAATCATGGTGGTCCTCATGTTTCAACCAATTGAAGAAATGTAAGGATTTATTTATTTTGTTTAGGCCATATACATAACTAGAGGAAAGATCAATACATACACTATCTCTGTTTTTTTTGTACAAAGAGAGTTGTAATTGTCTTTGTTCACCTTGTCTTTCCGTTATACAGATCAAAGTATCTATTCCTGGGTCATAAGACCAAATATCCCACTTTGACTGAAAAATAAAGTGATCCTCTCTTGTGAATCCAAGTGTGCGAACTGGTCCTGCTTGCATTGGCAATCCATTCATATCACGCGTCCATATTGTACTGTCAACGGAGCAAGTGATACAGGTTTCTCTATTATTCACCAAGTTGATCATTTGATGCTCTCCTCGTTCAGCGTCGAAGTAAGTGAAGTAATTGGCATTTGAAGACATGACTCCGGGATATTTAAGGCTCTTTTTTACGCTTTTTATATCACCATTATCAAGAGAAACAAGATAATAATCCTTTTTCCATGGATAGGACCATTGCGATTCAATGGCATAGGACTCGTTCGAGTAGGCTAATGCATAAGCAGGCTCATGCTTGTCTTTTACGATTACATTTAAGGTATCGTTTGAAAGCTTATTTAATTTGACCTGATTTATATTGTAAACGTATAAATCATTCTTCTTTTTATCCCACCTTAGTCGTTTCTTTTGCTGAGGTTGAATTTGATGATCCATATAATGCCATACATCTAAATGATATTTTTCTTCTTCCAACAAAGAATCTTCTGCTTCCTTTACTGCTCTGGTATGAACCCCAAAAAATAACCGATCTTCATCCTTAGAAAAGAAAGGAGTTCTCCATTGTGAAGGCACCGATTCTGAGTCTAGCTTCGTGTCTAATGTGTCTCCGAAAGAAAGAGAGGCACTCAAGTCAAAATCATACAAGGTCATTTGATAATTGTTTATGATGGTATCATTGGAAAAGAAAAACGCCATTTTACCAGAAGACGCACTCCAAACTGGAAGCTTATACTTTTGCTGAGACGCAAAAGAACAAACAAGATCACCTTCTTTTGTATTGCGAATCACCAATTTCTCCAGGCTTGTTTCATCCTCACCCAAGGCAGGTTCAATATAAGCAATGCGCTCACCATTGGGAGAAAGAACAAATGACTTGACATTGCTCTTATCAAAAGACATTAAAGGGTAGGAATAAAAGACCTTCAATGTCTTTTCTTTTTTCTTTTTTTTATCCCTTTCCGAAGAAAACCAAGAACTAAATATACCTGACCTAGAAACGGGCTCCGCTTCCTGAATATATGCAAAAGTATTTCCCTTTTCCGCAATAGAATATGACTTTACTCCCGGCTCCTTAACTAAAATATTTTTCTTCAAATCATAAATACCCAACGAATCTTTCGGCCATTTTGCTTTTTTTATCTTTTTTAATTTCAGCGTTCTTATGGTGTCATAACCAGGTGTTATTTTAAAAACCGCAAAATCATTATTCAAGGAAGCATCGAAATCGCTTGCGCGCTCAAAAGAATCCAGCCTAAAAGGTGAAGTTTGTTGAATATATAAATAGGAATCACCCTTGAGCGGATCTATTGAATAAGAAATGATTTCGCCATTTTCAGAAATCACCTGATTGGATATTCGTTTCCAGTCGAGATAATCATCCTCATTTATTGAATGCTTTTGAGCATGGAGCAAATTAAGGCATAAAAGAAAAAGCATTGTGACTAAAAAGTTGTTCATACTGTTTTTTTTGATGATGATTTTGATGTAAGATAAACGCCTAAAAAGATCAAAATCATATAGGCGATTTTCTCAAAAGTAATGGTATTGGTATAATCTGCTGACCAATTTAAATATGAAAAGACAAAAGCAAATAGAACCACCAATAAAGGTTGGAAATAAATATACGAACTTGAAACCGTTGGACTCAAAAATTGTAACCCGTATATCGTAAGCAAGTAAGTAAAGAAAGTAACTCCAACAACGATATAAGCAATTTTTAAATAAATCTCACTCGGAATTACTGCAAAATTAGTTTGAACCAAGTCTGGTATTGTGGATGGGAAGATGCAAACAAAAAACAAGCCAAAAGTAAATACCCAAGTGATCACGGTTATAGGCGAATAACGACTCATCAATGGCTTTGCTAAAACCAAGTAGAGTGCATAACTCATTGCGTTTGTAATTAAAAACAAATCTCCAATAATTGAATCACCACTACTTGCCCCTCCTTTCAAGGTCAGTAAAACCGCACCTGAAGCTCCAAGAAGGACTCCCGCTATTTTTATCACAGTTGGCTTTTCTTTGAGAATAAAATAGGATAATACACCAACCATTATTGGGTTCATTGACATAATTATACCCGAATTAAAGGATGATGATAAATTTAGACCATGAAAGAAAAAAAGTTGATTCACCGCAACACCAAATACGCCGCAAAGGATGAATAATGGAATATCCTTTAAATTGATTTTGTATTTATTATAAAACAAAGCCAATATCCAAAAAAACACGACAGCTCCACTTACTCTTAAAAATATAAAAACTGCCGGAGTTAAAAACTCAGGCATTACGCCTTTGGCAATTATATGTCCTGCCCCGTAAAGGACATTGACAAAAAACAATGCCAAATGGGCTTTATAATAAGGTGGTCTCATCTTCTAAAAAGCCTTGCGATTCTTGATTTAATAACAGATTCTCTATAGCCATCCATCTTCTCAGTGACCCGATATTGCCTTAGCTTTTCCTCCATTTTGAAAGTCCCACGTGCTTCTTTAAAACTAAATTCATTTCTGTAGAGGGGGATTAGCGCCAAAAAACGAATGGTTTTTTCTTCCAATACAATTGGTTTCAAAAGCTGATTGAGCTCAACAGGATCAGAAACCATGAAATGCGAAAGCGTTGATTTTTTAAAAAAGGGAACACTCATCTCTTTCATTGAAAATGTATGTCCATTGCCTATCCAGGTGTTTTCATTCTGAATGTGTCGTTGAATTTTTAATAAACATGAAAACACCCACTCATTTTCCTTTACGTGTAAATCCTCTACATTCCAATACACGGGTAAAAGGAAAAATAATTCTGCATACTCTTCACCAAGGTGCTTTTCATGCACGTTCATTTTAAATTCACTTAATCCAGACGTCATTAACACCCTTGTATCAGGTAATTGAGGACATTCAAAATAGATAAATGTATTTTCTTTACTCTTTATCTCTTTGAAATTCTTAAAGTTCTTTTTTAGGATGTCAGCTATAACCATTGGGAACAAATATAAAATTATTGAAAAGAAGTTCTTTAATAATCTATATCACATCGGTGAATTGTTTGTATAACACCTGTAGAAGCAGAGAGTTCACGAATAGAAAAATCGGGAAAATCTAGACGAACAAAACCACTCGTCTTCATAACAACTTGTGATCCTGACAGGTACGATACTAATTCAGAAATACCAAAATTATGTCCTATAATTAAAATTTCCTGAGCAGGTTCTTGACTACAGATAAATTCAAGTAGCGTTTCTTTGGTGCTTAAATATAATTCTTCAAAGTAGCTTACCGACTTTAAATCACCAAAAATCAATCCTGCTGTTTGGCGTGTACGAACGGCTGAAGAACAATATATTTTTGTTTCATCGCTCAGTATACCATTTACTATCTTTTTAATTTCTTCACATTGAGCATGTCCCTTAGGTGCTAGGTTTCGGTCATAATCCTTACCACTAGAAGAGGTCGTTTCAGTTTTGGCGTGTCTAAGAAAATTAACAATCAAAGCACCATGTTCTTAACTAAATACTTACCAATTTTATGCAGATAGGGTGAGGACAAATGGTCTTCTAAAAACATAAGATGTTCAATTCGATGACAATCAGTCCCAACAAAATCAAACTGTCCTGCATCTATAAGTTTTTCAGCTTGCTTTTTAATATCAGGGCCATACTGTCCAAATAATGAATTTAAGTTAATCTGAATATTAATTCCATTGGTTCGCCATTTTTCAGCTTTGTCAATCTTTCCTAAATAATATATATACCGCTCAAAATGAGCAATTACGGGCCTGTAACCATGAGTTTTAAGCTCAAAGAAAAGCTGATCAAGATATTGAGGGGGAGAATGAAAAGCAAATTCAACCAAAACATAATTATCTCCAAAAGTAAGAAGCTCTTTGTTTTTAATTTTAGGCATCAATGTTTCATCGAAGTAGTATTCTGCAGCAGCCTCGATTTCAATTTTAATTCCTACTTTTTTAATTTCCTTTTGAACCTCCTTGAGACCTGTTTCTATCGTTTCTCTATTGTTAGGAAAAGAATCCGACATAATGTGCGGTGTAGTCACTACCTTTTTATAGCCCAAGCTCTCAAATTTTGCGAGCATTGCTATGGTCTGGTCCATATTCTGTGATCCATCATCAATTCCTGGGATCAAATGAGAATGCATGTCCACCTTGAATCTCCCCAAGTCAAATGGAGGAAGAACTTCTTTCTTTTTAAATAAGTTCCCAAATATCCCCATTT
>DAIPZI010000014.1:0-16918 GCA_036782275.1 Crocinitomicaceae bacterium | reverse complement strand
ATTTTTGCCTATTCCGGAATTTTTGTGCTTTACGTTCTGATTCCGGTGCTTGAAAACTTGATCCCAAAAGACTCCTATAATTTTAATAAAGCTGAAAAAGAGCTGGCCAAAGATGACATATTTTATGATGTGATTTTGTATCTCATGGTTCCTCTTCATTTGTTTGTGGTTTATGAGTTTTTAGTAAGTATAAACGATCCCAACTTGCCTTTATCCGATCTCATTGCCTATACATTGATTATGGGCACCATATTGGGGGTGAACGGAATTAACGGCGGGCACGAGCTTGGGCACAAGGTCAATGAGCCTTTTAAGATTTTTTTAGCGCACGTGCTTCTTACCACCTCAATGCAGAATCATTTTATGACCTATCATAATAGCGGACACCACCGTGATGTCGCTACACCAAATGATTTAACGTCCGCTAAAAAAGGCGATATATTTTATTGGTTTATACTCAAATCACAAATCGGAGGATACTTCAAAACCTGGAAACTTGAAGCTGATAAATTGAAGGTCAAGGGTAAGAGCCTCGTTCTTAATCCCATGATACTCTACACCATTTTACCCTGGTCTTTTATAGGGCTTATTTATTTTTTCTTTGGGTTTCAAATTGCCTTAATCTATTTCTTTGCAAGTGTTTTTGGTATTTCAGTTCTGGAGGCACAAAACTATTTTTCGCATTATGGTCTTCGACGCAAAAAGAAAGAGGATGGCACTTATGAAAATGTCAAAGCGATTCATTCCTGGAACTCTGATCACCTGTTTGGCCGTGTGATTCTTTTTGAGCTGACCCGTCATTCTGACCACCACCATATGGGAGCAAAACCATATCAAATATTAGATTCACGTGAAGAAAGCCCGATGCTTCCCTTTGGATATCCCGCGATGCTTATACTTTCCTATCTGCCTTTTTTATTTATCCCAATTATGAACAAACAGCTCAAAGAATACAATCTCGATTAAAACCACCAATGACAGCAGATATTAAATTTAGAAAAGCAATAAATGCCGATCTTCCACAAATATGGATCATTATACAGCAAGCCATTCAAAGACGGAAAGAAGAAGGAAGCAATCAATGGCAAGATGGTTATCCCAATCCAGAAGTTATCCAAAATGATCTCGATAACGGACATGGTTTTGTTCTAACAGATGGAAATACAGTTATTGGTTATACCGCTATTCTAATTAATGATGAGCCCGAATACGAAAGAATTGAGGGTAAATGGATCACCAATGAGGACTTTGTCGTTTTTCATCGAGTTGCCATATCTGAACATCATATTGGAAAAGGATATGCAAAAAAAATGATGCTAAATATTGAAGAGTATGCATTAGCAAAAAACATATTTAGTATTAAAGCAGATACCAATCATGATAATGAACCCATGAAAAACATATTCAAAAAGCTTGGATATGTCTATTGCGGTCAGGTTTATTTTAGAGATAGCCCTAGAAAAGCATTCGAAAAGGTAATCCCTAGCTGATATTTCAAGACAATTATATAAAAAACATTCTTCGAGAATTTTAGTACCTTAATCAAAAAATAAAAATCATGAAACAAAACTTCTACACCTTATTGGCGTCACTGCTATTTATTCCATTTGTGAGTAACTCACAACTCAATAACTTTAGCGCCGGAGATGCCGCTCCAGATTTTACTGTAACGGATATTCACGGACAATCCCATACCCTAAGCGACTATGCTGGGAAATGGGTAATGGTGGACCTTTATGCATATTGGTGTGGCCCTTGTGCTGCAGTAGCTCCGACAATAAATGAGTTTTATAAAAAATACGGCTGTAACGCTTACGACGTTATAGTACTTTCAGTAGAATATGAAGGAACTACTCAGCAAACTGTTGATTTTGAAAATGCAAATGGTGGAGACTTAAACTTCCCTACTCCATCAGCCAGTGGTCTTGACGGTGGCGGAGGTGCAGTACATTCAGCATATGGGCCAGCCGCATACCCAACGATCTTCTTAGTAGGACCAGATGGTCTTATCAAAAATGAAGATATTTGGCCTATTAGTGGAGTAAGTACTTTTGAAAATGCATTTAATGTTGCTGGAGGACAAGATGCACTTGTACCTCATGAATGTTCAGCTGGAATTGATGAAGTCTCACTAGGAAGCATAAACGTATATCCAAATCCATCACATGGAGCATTTACGATTAAATTGTCCGAAAATCTTAATGAAAATGTCCAAATTGAGCTAATTTCATTGGTCGGGAAGGTTGTTTTTTCAGATACCCATGATACAACGGCAAATGAAAACTCAATAGAAATAAACACTGAATCTTTAGAATCAGGGTCTTATTTGGTTAAAATCACGGGATTAGATTCCAATAAATCAACGACAACAAGTATGAGTATTAAATAATACTTCTAATTATAATTAATAAAGGGGGTATCGCCCCCTTTTTTAATGTCCATTATTTTTTGGTAAAACAAAAGACTCTAGGACGTATACCAATAATTTGAATAAAGTAGCTGCCCTTTGAGAGCTTTGAAATGTCAATTTTATCTGAAACCATTCCCTCGCCAATCTGAGCTCCTGCCTGTGTCCATATTTTATAGTTTACCTTCTGCTCACTCGTTTTAATGAATAACATATCACTGGCCGGATTCGGATAAATGGTGAAATCATTTTGTTCGAACTCAACCATTCCTGCAGCTGCTTCAACTACATTGAAAGACCCAATCATATCGTATTGAATATGAGGCGTACAAACATATTCGTATAAACCAATTACAGCAGGTATGTATTGAAAAAAAGTATCAGTAGGTGCTTGCCATATCACATCAAATTCAACAGCCCCTGCGGGTATGTTGCTTGAAGTTACCGTATGAACCATAGATGGATTATCCAATGGCAACCATTGAATCGTGTCTCCCAATTCTACTTCAAGTGAGGAAGGTAAAAATTGCATGTAGCCATCCCACACTAAAATTTCGTGAATGGTTGACTTGGCCCCAAAGGGAAGCAAAAGCAACATAAAGATGTAAAATGATTTTTTCATAGTCTTTAATTTTAAACCCTTAAGGTATTGATAAATAAGCGATTTACAGTTTTATTGATAATGTTATTAACTTAGAGAAATCTTTTTTTCATACATGATTTTCAAAATAGCCTGCTTATTCATGTTTTCTATTGTTGTATCTTGTACAAAGGATAAGGTACAACCGAAAGAATATGAAACAGAAAATGTAATCATAATTGTTATGGATGGACCAAGATACTCTGAAACTTGGGGGGATTCAAGCCATCAATTTATTCCAAGAATGGCCAATGATCTTGCACCGATAGGATGTATTTATACCGATTTTTATAGCCAGGGCGAGACGTTTACTATTCCAGGCCATACAGCAATTTCAACAGGGTTTTATCAATACATTGATAATGGTGGTCTAGAGCTTCCACAACGCCCATCCATTTTTCAATTATGGAGATCGCACTTCAATACTCCACAAAACAAGAGCTGGGTTATCGCAAGTAAAGGCAAAGTCGAAGTTTTGGCAAATTGCTCTAATTTGAGCTGGAAAGATCAATTTTCACCCATGACGGACTGCGGGATTGAAAGTGGAGGAGCAATGAGTGGCTATCGACATGACAGCATAACATATCAGAACACCTTGGACATCTTATCAACGCATCATCCTAACCTTGCCATAATTAACTTCCGAGAACCTGACTTTTCTGGTCATACTTGTGATGCAGAAGCATACCAACAAGGGATTTTGGATGTTGATAATTACATTTATCAGCTAATGAACTATATCGAAACAGATTCATTGTATCAAGGGAAAACAACTGTTTTTGTCACCAATGACCACGGTAGGCATTCGGATGGTGTAGGAGATGGTTTTTGTTCTCATGGAGACCCCTGTGATGGATGTAAGCACATCAATTTATATGCATTTGGACCCGACTTTAAGAAGAATGTCATTTTATCGAACGAAAGAGAACTCATTGATATACCTGCTACTATTGCTGAACTTCTTCACTTCGACATACCCAATAGCAATGGCCATGTAATGTTTGAACTCTTTAAATAACTATGAATTCAATTAAGAAAATGAAAAAACTATTTCTGGTCTTATCAAGCTTTTTCTTCATGACTTTTTACTTTGGTCAAACTGAAAAAAAAGTACTTATTATTGGCATTGACGGTGTTCGTTCAGATGCCTTTATTCAGGCCCAAACACCAAATATTGATGCCCTCATTGAAAATGGCATTTACAGTCCTAATGCATTAAATGACGATATTACGATAAGTGGCCCTGGTTGGTCCGCCATCTTATGTGGAGTTTGGTCATCGAAACATTTAGTAACTGGTAATGATTTCACCATAAATGATTTCGAGAGTTTTCCGTCCTTATTTAGACATGCAGAAGAATATGACCCAAGTATTAGTACATTATCTATATGTCATTGGGATCCGATAAATGACTATATCGTACAAAATTATGTCGACTTTAAATTAAATGTTTCAACTGATGCGGAGGTAAGCAGTCAAGCTACAAGTTATATCAGCTCAAATGATCCTGACCTTATCTTTCTACATTTTGATGACGTCGACCACGCAGGACACAGTAGTGGATTCAATCCAGATGTACCTGAATACATGAATGCTATTGAAACGACAGATGACCTCATTAGCCCAATTATAAATGCCATTGAGCAAAGACCCAATTATGCCAATGAGGATTGGTTAATTCTTATTTCCTCCGATCATGGTGGTGTTGGCTATTCACATGGAGGCACTTCTATGGAAGAACGAGAAGTTCCTTTTATTGTCAGTGGTAATAATGTTCCTACTCAGGTAATTCTTAAAGATTCGACCCTCGTATCAAATACTGCATTCAATTGTTTAGGTAGTACACCAGAATTAATTTTTGACGGGATTAATGATTACATGGAGGTTCCTGCAAATCCTATTTTTGATTTTGGAGACAATCAGGATTTTACCGTAGAATGTAGAATTAGGACTACATCCAGCGGAGATGTTTCTATAGTAGGAAACAAAGATTGGGGCTCAGGAGTAAATCCTGGCTTTGTATTTTCATTTAAATACCCTTCAGGACCTGAATGGAAAGTAAATATTGGAGATGGTTCGTCCAGAGAAGACATTGAATCGGGAGGATTAATAGCAGATAATGAGTGGCACACATTAAGCGTTTCTTTTGATAGAGACGGGATGATGAAAATGTATGAGGATGGTCAATTTTTAAGCGAAACAGATATTTCTGGAATAGGAAATATTAATACAGGACAAGGATTATTTGCAGGAACGGACGTCACCTCATCCTATGACTTCCAAGGGTCTATTGCCGAGCTCCGCGTATGGAATACAATTATAGACCCAAATACAATTGCAGAATGGCATTGCAATACCATTGAAAATACTCACCCCAACTCTGGGAACTTAATTGGATATTGGAAAATGAATGAAGGACTGGGGAATCAAGTGATTGATGCATCTGGTAATGGAAATAATGGGAATATTACTGATGCCCAATGGAATGATTCTGATTCAAGCTACGTGTATAATTATGATGAAACTCCAAAAATCACAGACGTCGCGGTTACCGCCCTAACGCATCTTTGTGTGAATATCACACCCCAAATTGAATTTGATGGTGTAAGCTGGGTAGATCCTTGCAGTACAAACACATTAAATGAATTCGATAACGGTCAAATCAATATCCATCCAAATCCCACTAATGATTTATTAAAATTCACATTATTAGAAAAAAATTCCATTTACTCCATTTATTCAAGTAACGGAAAACTGATGTGTACAGGAGAAACTGATGGCACGGTTGATGTTACTGATTTGAAATGCGGGGTCTACTTTATAGAAATAGATGGTTATTTACCGAAAAGTATAAAATTTTCGAAGCTGTAGAAAAAGGAAAGAATCTGAAGTCAAGATTTAACCCAGAGCAACATCCAAAATCATCATGACCAGGAACCCTCCAATAAAACCGAGTACGGCAACATCCGTGTACTTATCCCTTTGGGTTTCAGGAATAACTTCCTCAACGACTACAAAGATCATGGCCCCTGCAGCAAAAGCTAAGGCAAATGGTAGTATAGGTTCCATGTAAATCACAGCTAGCGCACCAACGACACCGGCAATCGGCTCAACAATTGCAGAAAGCTGCCCATACCAAAAGCTTTTAAAGCGACTTGCCCCTGCTCTTCTCAAAGGCATGGCTACAGCGAAACCTTCCGGAAAATTTTGGATCCCAATTCCGATAGCAAGAGCTACCGCTCCAGCAACACTGGCGCCTTCAATACCATGAGCGGATGCTCCAAAAAGCACTCCAACAGCCAATCCTTCTGGAATATTATGTAAGGTAATAGCAAGTACGAGCAAGGTTGTTTTATGTAACTGAGTTTTTACTCCTTCTTTTTCGGATTCTTTAAAGTTGATGTGTAAATGAGGAAGACTTTTATCTAAAAAAAACAAGAACAAGGCTCCAGTCAAGAAACCAACTGCAGCAGGCATCCACATCATGTCAGGATACATTTTTTCAGATAAATCAATTGCGGGATTCAATAATGACCAGAAGCTGGCAGCAACCATAACTCCTCCTGTAAAACCTAGCATTCCATCTAGAACACCTCGGTGCATTGTTTTGAAAAAGAACACCAAAGATGCTCCCATTGCCGTAACTAACCAAGTAAAAGTTGTTGCCAATAAGGCGGCATAAACTGGATCTATTTCAGAAAAAAAGCGAACAATGGCTTCCATGGTTGCGAAAGTACCATTATTCGCTGAATTTCAACTACTCGCCTCCTTCAAATCCTTTAATCACGGCGCGCTCTTTTATACTTTTAGTAATTGCCGATCCGAAATCATCTTTTTTATCTGACGTGTCCTTTGCTCGTTCTTCTTTGATAAACGCATCACGCTTGACGCTTAACGACGAGATTTCATTTTGAATTTCTTTTCGCTTCTCGATTTTGAGCGCGACATATTTGTTTAGCTCGTCTTCAGACTTTCCTTGCAACTCTTTGGGAAGATCTTTCTCATCTATGTTTTGAATAATTGTTGAATCAGCGATAAACGCATCAACTAAATCCCAACGTGCATTGTTATAATTTGAGGATGTTTTTGCCTTTGCTCTCATTGATGCAACGGCGGGAGCTTGATCCATTGCTTCAGCATCTTGTTCCATTTGTAATGCTTTTCTTTCCCCTCCCATGCTTCCATAAGATACGTACGTGTCATTTACCTCCATACTCAGCTTGTTAATTTGTTCATCGTATGGGGTAGGTATAAATACGACTCGGTCATTAGAATTGATATTAAAATAATCTCCATTAGAACACGTGGCACCATCCATCCAAAACTGCTTAATCCCTTGGTTTCGATCACCACAAAATATGGTATTTACAAACACGTCTTTATCCTTAGCCATTTTACAAACCTCTTTATAATTTACTGGGCCTTGATTAAACGGCTCATTTCCTGCGATATAGACCATTTTCAAATCGCTTGAATTATTTGACCACTCCAATTCAAGAAGTGCATCTTGAATCACAGCTCCGCAAAATTCACTGCCCCCGTTTGTACGAAGTCCAAACAGTTTTTTAGAAACCATATCCAAATCTGTAGTGAAGTCTAACTGCTTTCGAACATAATTGTTTCCTCGAATACCATCATTTCCATAATCATACATGGCAATTTCTAATGTTGGAATTTCACCGCTGTGTCTTAATTCACTCGTTTCATTAACGATTTCCCATAAGCGGGATTTGGCTTGCTCTAAAAGGCCATCCATACTATTTGAGGTGTCAAATAAAATGACCAATTGAATTTTTCGTTTGGTGTCCTTAGATTTTGGAGAATCTGTTTCAATAGTTGTTTGATTTGCAAACGTTGGCCCCAAAAGAAAGATGGATACCAAAAAAGGAAAGAATAATAATTTCATAATGCTATTTTTTTTACCGTGTACAACAGTAAATCAAATAGGTTCATTTTGAATAAAAAATTCTATTGCCAAATCGTAAGATTTCAATCCAAATCCAAATATACAACCCTCGCAAACAGGAGAAAGTAAAGAATTATGGCGGAAAGATTCACGAGAGGAAATATTACTAATATGAACCTCAACAGTAGGAATATCAATTGCAAGGATACAATCCCTCAAAGAAACACTCGTATGAGTATATCCTCCTCCATTAATAATGATACCATCACAATTTACTTTCTGGAGATAGTCAATGAGCTCACCCTCTACATTTGATTGATAATAATGAAGCTCAAGTTCATAACGCTGTTTAAGTAGTGCAAAATAATCCTCAAAAGACGAATCGCCATAAAGATCATTTTCTCTACTACCGAGTAAATTTAAATTTGGACCATTTATTATTGCTAATTTCATATCGTGTCTGCTTGGAGTCGCTATATTACAGAATTTGTTTCATACTTGAAAATCGAAAAAGGATTATCCAATAATTCTATAATTGCTTATGAGAACGACTCAAATAAGCTTAAAAATTATTGTGAGGATAACAACCTATCAGTTAAAGAAGTTCAGTATTCACATCTAAAAAACTTTGTAGCCGAACTTTTTGATCTGGGGCTAAGCGCACGAAGCCAGGCAAGAATCATTTCCGGTATCAAGCAATTTTATGCCTATTTACTTTTAGAAAATTTAGTTGCAAATGATCCAAGCGAATTGTTAGAACAACCAAAAATTGGAAGAAAACTCCCTGAGGTTATGACCATCGAAGAAATAGATGAGCTAATCAATGCGAATAATCTTGAAAAACCAGAAGGGTATCGAAATAGAGCCATGCTTGAAGTCTTGTACAGCTGCGGACTTCGAGTAAGTGAACTTGTTGAGCTCAAATTTTCAGATTTGTTTTATGATGAAGGGTTTGTACGCGTAATAGGTAAGGGAAATAAAGAAAGGCTTGTCCCTCTGAGTAAAAGTGTAGAGCGCGAAATCCAGAACTATTCAGAGAAAACAAGATCTAAATTAAAAATCAAAAAAGGTCATGAGAACTTTGTGTTTTTGAATCGTAGAGGCAGTAAACTGACACGTGTAATGATTTTTCTCATTATTAAAGAACTTGCATTAAAAATTGATCTCCAGAAAAAAATATCTCCACATACCTTTCGTCACAGTTTTGCGACACATTTAATTGAGGGGGGGGCAAACCTTAGAGCGATTCAAGAAATGCTAGGACATGAATCAATTATCACTACTGAAATATACACGCACCTCGACCAACGTTTTTTGAAGGATGCCATCCTATCATTCCACCCTCGAAATGCTAGGTAATCAAGCATTTAAACAATTCCGAAAAAACAATGTTAAATTTAATGTAGAAATTTGTTTTATTCACAATAAAAGTGTTTCTTTGCACCCGCTTTTTACATTAATTAAGGAAATAATATAGCACATGTCAAGGATTTGTCAACTTACAGGAAAGTCAGTTATGGTTGGGAACAATGTTTCTCACTCGAAGAGGAGGACTAAGCGTAGATTTTACCCAAATTTAGTTACTAAGAAATTTTACCTTCCAGAAGAGGATAAATTAATTACACTAAAAATCTCTACATCTGCCCTAAGAACTATTAATAAAAAAGGGATATCAGCTTGTGTAAAAGAAGCTAGATTAAAAGGATATTTAAAGTAACTGTAGAAAGTAAAACTGAATACAAATGGCAAAGAGTAAAGGAAATAGAGTTCAAGTAATTTTAGAGTGCACCGAGCACAAAGATTCAGGTCAACCTGGAACTTCTCGTTACATCACGACAAAAAACAGAAAGAACACACCAGATAGAATGGAGATTAAAAAATTCAATCCCATTCTTAAAAAATATACTGTTCATAAAGAAATTAAATAAGCTGAATTATGGCAAAGAAAGTAGTAGCATCGTTACAGAAAGGTGGAGGTAAAGCCCACACAAAAGTGATTAAAATGGTTAAATCTGACAAAAGTGGATCATACTCTTTTAAAGAAGAAATCGTTCACAATACGAAAGTTAAAGACTGGTTCAATAAAGGGTAGTCTCAAAATATTTTTAACTAATTAAAGCTTCCCTCGGAAGCTTTTATTTTTTGTAACAATGGGTATTTTTGATTTTTTCTCAAAACAAAAAAAAGAGAATCTTGATGAGGGTCTTAAAAAGACCAAGGATTCTTTTTTAGGCAAAATTGCCCGAGCCGTTGTAGGTAAATCTAAGGTAGATGAAGAGGTTCTTGATAACCTAGAGGAAATTCTGATCACTTCAGATGTCGGTGTTGAAACCACCTTAAAAATCATCGATAAAATTGAGGCTCGAGTTAAAAAAGACAAAGTTCTTGGAACAGAAGAGCTGAACGGTATTCTTAAAGAAGAAATTGAAAATCTATTAGAAGAAAGTGATTCCGGTTCGAAACCATTTGACTTGAAATCAGAAGGAAACGACCCTTATGTTATAATGGTTGTTGGTGTAAACGGTGTAGGTAAAACGACAACAATCGGAAAACTTGCTCATCAATTCAAAGCAGCAGGCAGCAAAGTCATTCTTGGTGCATCTGATACTTTTAGAGCCGCAGCGGTTGATCAACTTGTTATATGGTCGGAAAGAGTTGGAGTTCCTATTGTCCAACAAGGAATGGGCGCTGACCCTGCAAGTGTGGCTTTTGACACCGTTCAATCTGCAAAATCACAAAATGCCGATGTTGTAATTATCGATACGGCAGGGCGTCTTCATAATAAAGTAAATCTTATGAATGAGCTGAATAAAATCAAAAGAGTGATGGATAAAGTCATTCCTGGTGCTCCCCATGAAATACTTTTGGTTCTAGATGGATCTACTGGTCAAAATGCATTCGAACAGGCGAAGCAATTCTCCCAAGCTACCGACATTAATGCCCTTGCAGTTACCAAATTAGATGGAACAGCAAAAGGAGGCGTGGTTATAGGAATTTCAGACCAAATGAATATTCCTGTTAAGTACATCGGTGTCGGTGAAAAGATAGAAGACCTACAACTTTTCGATAAAAAAACCTTTGTAGACTCCTTATTTAATTAGGAAGGGTTAACTTCAAAAGTAATTTCGATATCCTCCTTTAGACAAGATCGTACGGAACAATATTTTTCTAAACTTAAGCTAACGGCTCTATCAATTCTTTTTAAATCAATATTTTTATCGATGTGTATAATGAAATGTATTTTTTCATAAGGCGAAGGCACACCATCCTTTTTCGTAGTAATCGCCTCTACCCTATAATTCTTTGGAGAAATCTTTTGCTTTTTTAAAACGAGAATAATATCTATCGACATACACCCCATTAAACTACCCAATAAAACCTGCATTGGAGTCATCCCCTTATTCTGACCTTCTAGATCCGCTGAAGAGTCCATAATTATTGCGTTTCCGTTTGAATCACTAAATTCAAAAACATAAGGAGAATCGATTCTTTTTATTTCCATTTTCATATTTCTTTATCACTAATTTTACACATGTGGTTCTCCAAATTTAGTTCTTTTGATTTCAGTCTTAAATCTCAAAACATTTCACTAACTTCGACAACTGTTATTAATACGCCTATGAAACCATTTTTGTTCTTCTTTCTTTTTCTTTTTTTAGGAACGTTGTCATTCTCTCAAAATCTAACGGTGAGAGGTTTTGTTTACGACCAATCTAATGGGGAACCAATGGGGTATGAGAAAGTCAAAATTCTCAAATTAGACAGTACCATCGTTGCAGGAGCAATCACCGACCTCAACGGATTTTTTCAAATACCAAAATTGGTTAGAGACAAGTATATACTCAAGATTTCAAATCAGAAATACGAAACCGCATACAAAAACATCGATTTTAATAATGGAAGGAGCATCATTGACGTGAAATTTGAATTGCGTTTATCCGAAGGTGTTCAAGAGTTTGATGAAGTAAGAGTTTCTGCAGAAAGCAGAACAAAAAGAACTCAAATTGAAATATCGAAACTAAAATTGAGTAAAGAGGGATTAGAGCGAATTCCTAGTTATGGAGCAGAGAATGATATTGTTGGTGCATTTTCAGTAACACCTGGTGTCATTACAACTGGTGATCAAGGCGGACAGCTTTATGTTCGAGGCGGTACTCCCATTCAAAATAAAATTCTACTCGATGGGATGACTATTTACAACCCATTCCACTCAATTGGTTTTTTCTCTGTTTTCGAGACAGAATTAGTGAAAAATGTAGACATATACACAGGTGGATTTGAAGCCAAGTATGGCGGTCGGATTTCTTCAATAATGGACATTACGTATAGAGATGGGAATAGGAAAAATTTTGCCGGTAAGGTTTCAGCGTCTCCGTTTCTTGCTAAAATGGTTTTAGAAGGACCTATGGGTAAGAAAAATGGTGACTCTCCCAGAGCAGGTTCCTACATTTTTTCTGCGAAACACAGCCTACTTGACTATACCTCTAAAGGCCTTTATCCAGATGTTAATGAAGGGAATGGACTTCCATTCAACTTTACAGATTTGTATGGAAAGATGACCTTTTCTGGTGATGGAGGATCGAAATTCAGCGCTTTTGCTTTTCACAACAGGGACAGTGTTAACTATTCTATTGCAGATTTGAATTGGCAATCTTCAGGAGGAGGTATTAATTTTTTACTTGTTCCTAGTAGTTCGCCAATATTTATTAGAGGTCATGTGAATGGTAGTGTTTTTGAAACAACTTTTTCAGAAGAAGCACAAGCTCCAAGAACTTCAAGTATTGGTGGATTTGATTTGGGTTTTGATTTCAGCTACTTCTTGAAAAATGAAGGTGAAATGAATTATGGATTCAACATCAATGGCTTCAATACGAGATATACAACCTATAACCTTGCACAACGACTAATTGAAGACGAAAATTTCACAACAGAAATAGGAGGTTATTACAACTACAGAAGAGTTGGTAATCGATGGGTTTTACAAGTTGGCATGAGGGTTCAAGCTTATGCATCATTAAACACCATCTCACCTGAGCCAAGGATCGGGGCAAAATATAACGCTACTGAAAAATTAAGATTTAAATTTTCCGGTGGACGTTTCTCTCAAAACTTTACATCAGCATCGTCAGACAAAGACATTGTAAATCTTTTTAATGGCTTATTAAGTGCTCCTACAAATGTACAAGACGAATTTGTTAATGAATTCCAACAAACAAGAAATATAAAAAATGGATTACAATATGCTTGGCATGCAATTGCTGGCTTTGAATATGATTTAGGCAAATATATCGAAGTAAATATTGAAGGATACTATAAGTATTTCTCTCAGCTCAGTAACATCAACCAAAATAAGCTTTATGCTGATATTGCAGAATTTGTAGATATTGATGACGTATTCAAAAAGGATTTCATTATTGAATCCGGACAGTCCTACGGGGTAGACCTGTTGCTAAAATATTCAAAAAATAGACTTTTTTTATGGGGAGTTTATTCATATGGTTACAATACAAGATGGGATGGTTTTATAGAATATTTCCCTGTTTTTGATAGGCGTCACAACATCAACTTAGTAGGTTCATATAGTTTTGGACGTAAAAAAGATCTAGAATTGAATATACGTTGGAACCTTGGTTCTGGGCTGCCCTTCACTCCTACTGCTGGATTTTTTGAGCTCGAACCATTTAACAATGGAGTCTCAACCGATTATGTCACCGGAAATAGCAATTCAGTTGCTACGTTGCTGGGCGATTTTAATAGCGAAAGATTGCCATTTTATCATCGCCTAGACATTACCCTAAAGAAACAATTCCAATTTAAAAACAAAACAAAAATGGAAATCGTTGCTAGTGTCACCAACGCTTATGACCGAAACAATATCTTTTATGTTAATCGAGTAACGAATAACGAGATCTACCAATTCCCTCTTCTCCCGAGTTTTGGTATGAGTTATAAATTCTAATTATGGCGGAAATTGCACGATTTAAAGCAATCAGACCCGTCCGAGACAAAGTACACCTTGTCGCTACAAGGCCATATTATTCTTATAAAAAAAATGTTCTTAAGGCCAAACTACAAGACAACCCCTTTACTTTTTTAAGGATAATAAATCCTGAATTTAATAGTCCAATTAAAACTAAAGCAAATTCAGACCGCAGGTTCAAATTGGTAAATGAACGCTACCATGAATTTATTGAAAAGAAGATACTTATTCAGGATCAGGAACCAAAGCTCTACTTGTATAGACAATCAAAAGGTGAAAATTCATCTGTAGGTGTCATTGGGGGAGCCAGTGTAAAAGAATACCTTAATGATGACATCAAGAAGCACGAAGCAACACTAACATCACGAGAAGAGATTTTCACGCGCTATTTAGATATCGTAGGCTATAATGCTGAACCCGTTCTCATTTCTTACAAGGGAAATTCAGATATAAATAGCTTTATTTCTGAGCTCGTAAGCGCTAGATCAGAGTATGAATTTAGCACGACTGACTTAATCAAACATGAGCTGTGGATTTTGGAGGATAAACAAGCCGAAAAGTTTGAACAGCTTTTTAAGCAAATCCCGTGTACATACATCGCAGATGGACATCATCGTTCTGCATCATCAGCACGTTTGTTTGAAAGTGGAAAAAACAATTCTCTTAATGCCCGATATTTTCTATCCTATTTTGTTGAGCAAGACCAACTACAAATATTAGAATTTAATAGGTTGATTAAATCACTTAACGGTCTATCCAAAAGTGAGTTTATTGATCAGGTTAGCGAAATTGGGGAACTAAAAAAGCTGAACAACATTCAAAAACCAAATCATCAGAATAAAATTCATTTTTATATCGACAAAGACTGGTATGAGCTACTTATTTCACCTGATCTTATTGACTACACTAAGCCTGTCAATAGCCTGGATTCCAAATTATTAACAAGCTTAATTCTGGACCCTATTCTTGGAATCAAAGATCTAAAAACAAGTGACCAGGTCGATTTTCTTCCTGGAATATTTACAATCGAGGAGTTTCATAAATACGGTATGAAAAACAAATTCAAAATTGGGTTTGTTTTATTTCCTACCAATATTGATCAAATCAAATTGGTCGCAGATCATGGCTTAAATATGCCGCCCAAGTCAACATGGATCGAGCCCAAATTAAGAAGTGGACTAACCATTTATAACATAAAAGAATGATAGCTAATAACATTTCATTGCTCTCAAAAAAAATACCGTCTAACGTTCAACTAGTGGCTGTTTCAAAAACAAAACCAAATGAATTATTGATGGAAGCCTATGATTATGGTCAGCGACATTTTGGTGAAAACAAAGTTCAGGAGTTGGTTTCTAAACATGAGGATTTACCACATGATATCAATTGGCATTTTATTGGTCACCTTCAACGAAATAAGGTGAAATATATCGCAAGTTTTGTGCATTTGATTCACGGAGTTGAAAGTCTGAAGCTACTCAAAGAGATCAATAAGCAAGGACTAAAAAATAATCGAATAATAAATGTATTGCTTCAATTTCACATTGCGGAAGAAACATCCAAATTTGGCCTGAGCTTATTGGAAGCGCAAGAGCTATTAAATGATGAAGCCTCTTTTGGTTTGAAGAACATTTGTATCAGTGGTGTAATGGGTATGGCCACTTTCACAGATGACTCTGATCAAATACGAAACGAATTCAAAGCCTTAACCCACATATACAACGAGCTCAGAACAACATTTTTTAAAGATTCTAAGGAGTTCAAGGTGATTTCGATGGGCATGAGCGGTGATTATGAAATAGCAATCGAAGAAGGAAGTACTTTAGTCAGAGTGGGAAGTAGCATTTTCGGAGCAAGAAATACCGCTATTTAATATCAAATACCAATATTGAAACCTGAGAAGGGTCCATATATTTATCTGCTAAAAACTTCAACTTTTCAGCACTTATTGAGTCTATACTGTTGTGAATTTCTTGAATGGTATCAATTTGACCAAACGCCAATAAGCTCTTACCAAAACTATGCATTAGGCCTGAATTACTATCCATGCCAAGTGCCATTTGACCTTTAAGTTGTTGTTTTGCTTTTTTTAGTTTGGCCTTTGAAATGAGTTTCGTTTGCATTCGTTCAAGCTCTTTTTGAATCAATGCTATTGCCTTGTGAAGATTTTTTGATTCTGATCCAACGTAGACCTGCCAGAAACCTATATCCGCATATGGCACATAATTGGCTTCTACTCCATATGCCAAAACATGTTTCTCGCGAAGCAAAATATTCAGGGAGGAATTTAATGCTGGTCCACCCAAAATATTCATGAGTAGGGTCATCGAGATGCGTTCGTCATCCTTATAACTTGGAGCCATACCTCCAATAATCGCATGTGCTTGATAATTGGCCTCTTTCCTCGAAATATTAAATGGTTTATAATTCGTGAAATTCTCAGAAAAATCTTTGACTCTACTGGTAGGCATCGTACATAAATGTTTTTCTACGCTTTTGACAAGCTTGGTCAATGGAATATCACCAACAAATGAAATGACCAAATTATCCTGAGTGAAATAAGACTCAACGAATGATTCGAGATCTTCCTTTGTGAAATTATTCAAGCCTTCTTTTTTTCCCAAAATATTATTGCCCAATGGATGACCTTTGAATAATTCCTCTTCAAAATCATCAAAAATCTTATCATACGGACTATCCAAGTAAGAATTGATTTCGTCCAAAATTATTTCCTTTTCTTTTCTCAACTCATTCGCCGGAAATGTAGGGTTTATGACTATATCAGACAACAACTCAATAGCACGAATCGTATGTTCCTTTGGAAAAGAGGCATGAAGGCATAATTCTTCTTTTGCTGTATATGCATTTAATTCCCCTCCTACTTCATCTATTCTTGAAATGGTTTGAATGGCATTTCTTTTTAGTGTACCCTTAAAAACACAATGCTCAAGAAAGTGAGCCAAACCAATTTTTTCACTATTCTCA
>DAIPZI010000013.1:0-16939 GCA_036782275.1 Crocinitomicaceae bacterium | reverse complement strand
TTATCTATGTCTATGATGATGGGAGTACAGAGAAGGTGTTTAGCGTGGAGTATTAATTCGTATTTCTAGTTATAAAAAAAGCCACTCTTTAAAGTGGCTCTAACTTCTTATTAGTGTTTTTCTGTATTCTCAATCAATACTCATTCGCTAACGAACGATTATAAATCCCGAACAAGCCGAGCATTTGGTATTTCGGCTTCATCATTGGTGTATTGGTATCCATTACCGAAAAATTGTACCCACGCATCGTTTTGGGCACCCTCTTGCTCTGAGCTCCAATATTCGTAATTGTCAAATCCTCCAATAGTTTCTTTGTTTTGATACAAGAAATTCAATTCCTCTTTTGTTGGCAAACGCCATCCATATCCCAGCTCTGCACATTTTTGATTTACTTCATTCCATTCCATTTGACCCAAATCTTCAGCCATAATTTCCAGGTTTTCGATTTTCACCGTGGCGTACTCTTTCGATTCATTCTCAGCGATTTTTTGATCACCTGATGTATTGGGTTCTTCTACTAGGTCTGTTGCATCAGCTTTGTTTTCTGCAGATGCTTCTGCTGTTGCACCGCCACAACCTACCAAACCAATCAACAAAAACACGAATAAATATTTCATAGCATAATTTTTCTCTAAGTTAATGAATTCAAACCCCAAAATCCAATGAGTCATTCTGGGCAGATTGAACATCCATTAAAAAAGATATACTTTTGAGCACATAAGCAAGGAATTAGACAGACAAAGTGACGGAAACCATTGAAACAGTATATGAAGATGAATCTATAATTGCGGTGAATAAACCGAATAATATTCTGGTTTACGCATCTTATTTTGCGCGAAACATCAAAGAGGATGATTTACTAACTTTACTCAAAGAGCAGGTGGGTCAAAATCTATATCCCATCCATCGCTTAGATCGAAAAACATCAGGGATTATACTTTTAGCCAAAGAAAAAGAATTTGTTAAAGACTATCAGCAACAATTTGAAAAGAACTTGGTACAGAAACATTATTACGCTGTAGTTCGTGGGTTTTCTCAGACAAAAGGAATCATTGATACGCCCACAAAAAACGCGGAAACAGGAGCCTATAAAGAAGCACTCACTGAATATAAGACACTTGAAACCATTGAACTCGACATTCCCGTTCACCCTTACGATAAGTCAAGATACAGCTTGGTGAAATTCACCCCAAAAACGGGAAGGATGCACCAGCTTCGCATTCACGCCAACAAAATAAGTCATCCTATAGTAGGAGATTATCAGTACGGAGACCGATTTCATAACCGAATGTTTGAAAATGAATTCAACTGGAATCATATGTTTTTACACGCAGGAGAATTATCGATTGAACACCCAAACACGAATAAAAAACTCACCTTAACTAGCCGTTTCCCTAAAGATTGGAATGCGCTTTTTGAAAGATTTGATTGGCAAACGCCAAAATAGAGTATAAGGACACGGTTTCTATTTTAATTCGACTTGATTGCCATCCATGAGCTCTACTGAAATTTTCATTTTTTTCTGAATGACTTTAAAATGATGTTCTTCGTCTGGGGAGATCAAGCTGATGGCCTCACCACTGGCTTCTGCTCTACCTGTTCTACCTATACGATGAACATAGTCTTTTGGGGAACGAGGCAGCTCATAATTAATGACATGCGGCAAAAATTCAATGTCAATTCCTCTCGCCAATAAATCTGTGGCGACAAGTGCCCTTAATTTACCTGATTTGAACTCCTCTAATGCTTTTGTTCTTGCATGCTGACTTTTTTTTCCGTGAATGGATCTGGCGTCTATACCATTTTTATGAAGCTTGTCTGCAACATGCCCCGCTTTGTAAGTGGAAGCTGTAAAAATCAGCACCTGCTGCATATTTTCACTTTTAATCAAATGCCTTAAAAACGGTCCTTTCTTTTCCTCAGAAATGGCATAGGCCAACTGACGAATTTGATCAAGATTCTTCTCCTTGGGAGCGACATTAATAAGCTCTGGATCTCGAAGCAAGATTTGATTGATTTCTTCTACTTTTTCATTTAATGTTGCCGAAAAAAGGAGGTTTTGGCGTTTCTTGGGAAGCAACGCAAAGATTTGATTCATCTCGTCTTGAAATCCTAAGTTCAGTAGCTTATCTGCCTCATCGAGAATGAGTGTTTGCAGCTTGTCAAAATGAACGGCATTGGAATTTACCAAATCCAATAAACGCCCAGGAGTGGCAACCAAAACAGATACGCCAAAAAGAGCCTTCATTTGGGGATTAATTGAAACCCCACCATAAATGGCCATGGTTTTTACGGTATTCGAAATGCCTTTTTCAAATAGATTAAAAACATCCTTTACCTGTTCGGCCAGCTCCCTTGTCGGTACGAGTACAAGAACATCAACCTGTCGGTCTTTTGCTCTTTGCTTGTGGTTCAGTGTACTTAGAATGGGCAACACATAGCTTGCTGTTTTTCCTGATCCGGTTTGTGCAATTCCAAGAACATCCTTACCCTTCAACACAATTGGAATGGCCTCTTTTTGAATGGGATAGGCACTTTTATAATTTTCTTTATTCAGAAGCTCAAGTAAGGACTGGGGTAGGCCTAGGTTGTTAAAGGTCATATTTCGGTGTTGCTTTTAATCCGTTCAAAGATAACGAGTATTTAATGACCACGTATGGATTCCTTTGAATTCCAGCCCAAAAGCTTTTTTATCCCAATCCAACAAAACGTTTAACAAAACCCTATCGATAGGATTACTCCATTATTGCCTGTAGCGATGCACTTCAATTAACGTTTTTATTGATAATTATTTGTGGTTTAGATAATTAACTTTTAAATTGTTGAAACTATTTGACTAATATTCATCAAACTAAAAAACCAAAACGAATGACAAACCTAGACTTTTACAAAGCCAGTATGGCCAATGAGCTTAAGGCAACTTATGACATTATTGCTGCTTTACCTGCAGATAAAATGGATTACAAACCACACGAAAACAGTAGAACAGCTTATGAAATAGCAGAACACATTATAGCACACGCATGTGACTTTAAGGTGGCTCTTACGGAGTCAGCTTGTGATGAATTATTCACCCATGCGTATGACGGGCCCTTGGATGGCGCCAATCAGTTAAAAAAGTATTGGGACAACGCGATGGTCATACTGGATAACTTGGACGAAAATGATTGGAATATTGCACAAGTTGAATTGTTGGTACATGGTCAGTCTTTCATGAAAATGCCAAGAGCCAATTTGATGTGGATGTTTTTGTTTGATGTGATTCACCATCGAGGACAATTAAGTACCTACATACGTCCGATGGGAGGAAAAAACCCCGCCGTTTACGGATTCAGTTACGATACTTTAAACGCAGGATAATAGGTTCTTAAAACTTCATATTATTGATTAATTTTATAATATGAAATGGATTATAATTTTTGCTTTTTTATCTTCTAGTGCGGTCTATGGTCAGTTCCAAGATTACAACGCCCAACGTTACAAAACAGATAAGAACTTGATGATTGGCCTTGGAAGTTGGGCCAGCTTGAATATTGTGGGGAGTGGTATAGCTTGGGCAACTGCTCCAAATGAAGAAATGAAGAACTTTCATCAGATGAATGTGATGTGGAATGTTGTCAATTTGGGTCTTGCCATTCCCGGATTCATCAAAGCGAAAAACGGTAAAAAAGAATTGACTTTCTTTGAAACCATGGAAGAGCAACGCAAAACGGAAACCATTTTTCTCATCAACTCAGGAATTGACATTGCTTATATGTCTGCGGGCCTCCTACTGCGTTCAAAAGCCAGTACAGCTCTTGATAAGGAAGACCAATTCAGAGGCTATGGAAATAGCTTATTAGTGCAAGGCGGGTTTTTATTGCTATTTGATTGGATTGCTTATAACATACACCGCAAACACTCAAAAAATGAACTTTCTCCTTTGATTAGAAGTCTTGATGTAAGCGATAACGGTTTAGGAATCAAGTTCAATTTAAATGCACTTAGTAGTAAACAACCTACGCTTTATTAAGCATTAATCCTTACTGATTTTTGTGAATCGATAGGTATGGGTGTGAGTACTTTCGGTAATGGATATAAAATAATTCCCGGTTCTAAGCTGTGAGATGTCGATTGTCTTTAATTCATCCATCGAAAAGGATTGATGAACCAGTTTTCCTATTTGATCTCTAATCACAATATTGCATAAAGAGCCCGGAGCATTTGTTGATACATACAAATGGTTTTGAGCAGGATTAGGATAGATTGATATCTGTGAATCAACAAGACCTGTAACAGCGCCAATCCCAAAAGAAACAGGATCAGATAATGAAGAGCAGCCATTGGCAGAAGTAAGTTCAACCGAGTAATTTCCGGAAGTCTCAGGAACATAATATTGTAGGTTGGCATCAGGAATAAGATTTCCATCCAAGAACCATTGATAACCGGATGCAAGTTCAGTAATTAGGGTGTCTTCTCCGGCAAAGGAAATGACAGCATTTGGAACGTTCAAAACATTCAATTCTAAATCATTTGATTGACAAGAATTGAAGGCGTTGTATATGAAGTGAGAGCTCGTTTCACTGGCATTTACAACATTCGCTCCATGTATATGCATCATGTGTATAGGCGTCAAGTATTGGGATGAAATTTCACCGTTAATCTGATGTTCATTGTTGTTTCCACATCCAAATACACTTAAGTCGTTTCTACTAAATAAGCTTGTGTTTTTCCCAGCAGAAATTTGACGTACTCCAGAAATCTGAATTTTAGATGGGATTAGCGGATTAGCGTTTAGATTACCGAGTTGCCCGAAATCATTTTCACCACAAGAAAGCACCTCTCCCGTTTCTTTTAAAAACAGTGAGTGGGCAGCCCCTCCATCAACAGATGTGATCGATGAAAGATTAATAATTTGTGGCGAAAGGTGGGCGTTTAAGTCGCCGGTCCCGAGCTGTCCGAAGCTATTATTTCCCCAAGCATAAAGCACACCACTTGAATCAATCGCGAAGCTGTGTCGGTCACCGGTACCTATGCTTTTAATGCTCGAAAGTTCCGAAATCAGAATGGGTTCAGTTTGATTTATAGTTGAGCCGATTCCCAGCTGGCCAAATTCATTGTTCCCGACTGCCCAGACTTTACCATCATTCTTTAATATGATAAAGTGATTTTGTCCTGCAGAAATGGTGTCAACGTTGCTCAAAGAGGGGTGGGCCATCGGGAAGTTTACAACGGATGCGTTTCCGATCCCCAATTCTCCTTCTGTATTGCCTCCCCAGACAAAAACATTTCCTAATACCCCTACGGCCATTACGCTTGAATGAGATGCTGCACATGTTTGAATATTATCGATTCCCGGAGTTTGAATAGGAACATTACTGCTCGTAAAAGTTCCATTTCCAAGCTGTCCGGTATTGTTTTCGCCCCAGGTAAAGACTTGATTCGTCTCATCAACTGCAGTCATAAATCCAGTTCCGGTATAGATAGAGGTGAATGTTGTGGGGAAATCTGCTCTCTGAGGAGTATACGAATCAAAGTTGTCTCCGTTGCCGTGAATACCCGAGGCATTTTGGCCAATGGACCACACATCGCCTTGTCCTCCATGAGTGCCTGTAAAAGTATAGTTGCCTGAAAATGAAGCGTATAGAAGTGTGTCTGTAGCTCCATTAATGATTGACCCATCCAAATACCATTGATTGCCATATGAGTAATTACTGATCAGTAATACGGAGTCGCCTTCACAGATAGAAATTGGTCCATCAGGGCTTATGCTAGGCGATTCTTGAACGTTGACAATGATATAATCTCCGTAGGTTTGGTAACAACCCGTACTCGTATTAAATGCACTAAAACCGAATTCATCCAAATCATTAACACTTACGTTTTCGAGAACAGCATTGTTTTCAAAAACACCTATCGATTGCCCATTAATACTAAATTGATATTCATCCCCTCCTGAAGCAGAAAGGGTTACAGATTCACCTTCACAGATCATATTTGATGGTAAAAGAGAAAGACCCAAATCCATTTCATTTACCGTAAATAAATAAGACATCGTATCCGATGCGCAGCTTCCATTTAGGGCAATTACTTCGATGAGGTCATTGTTCTGAATTAGATAAGCTTCATAACTATTTAGTGTGTTTGATTGCATCAACTGACCATTTAAGAGAAAATGGAATTCCTGACCGCCAGAAGCCGTAATTTCAACAGTATCTTGAGCACAAACGAGATTATCAGCGTCCGAACTAGAACTGGTTAAAACAGGGTAGTCGAATACGGAGAATTGTAAGGTGTTGGTTAAAGGGCTTTGACATCCATTTGAAGATCCTTGAACACTAATGAGGTCTAGGTCATTTAGAACTTGATTAAAATTTGCATTCGCATCAAAGCTACCAACAGGGACTCCGTTTAAATAAAATTGGTACAAATCCGCACCAAAAGCTTGAAGGTTAGATGGCTCATCAATGCATAAGGTAGAATCATCATAATTAACGAGATTAACTAAGGGTGATTGAAAAACATTGTATGAAATCACATTTGATGTGTCGGTACATCCTTGTGCTGAAGTACCCAAAACTAAAACCAGCTCTGCATTTTCTAAGCTGTCAATATTTATAATGGGATTGCTGGAAGACCCCAAAGATTGTCCATCAATAAAATATTCAAATTCGGGGGCACCGACAGCTGAAAATTCAACATTGTCACCAGAACAGATAGAAGGTAATGTCACAGAGCTACTCAATGTGATTGATGGAGATTCAAAAACGGTAAATGGATCTAAGCCGATAGAATCTGTGCATCCTTGACTGGTAATGACTAATACACTAATCTCACTGCCTTGAACCAAGTCAGAGCTACTATATTGATCGTTAAATGATGGAGCCCCTTGTGGGTTATTATCGTTGTAGAATAGGTAAGTATTGCCTCCTGAAGCCGTAAATACAACATTCTGACCGGAACAAATTGAATTGTCAGCATCTGAGGAAGTTATGCCTGCGTTGGGCAATTCGTTTACAAGGATAGTGATGACATCATCATCATTACAGCCCTGACTTTCTCCTACGACCATGAGCTCAATGCTTCCAGCTGTAAAATCAAGACTATTAATTTCATTGTTTGTAGATGGAGCGCTATGCGCAACACCTCCAATAAAAAACTGATATACATCAGCCCCTGTTGCAGTGTAGGTTACCTCATCTCCCTCACAAAAGATATTATCCACGTCTGTACTTAGTATACCAACATTAGGGACCGGATTTACCTGAAAAGTGATAAGGTTTGAGGTGCTATTACATCCCAATAGAGAACCTTCAACAAGTACTGCTTCTCCATCATTTATACTAATCGTTGTAAACTCCGTATTAGAAGAGACAGGGCCTTGAGGCACACCATTTAGATAAAACTGATAATTATCTCCTCCCGAGGCAATAAACGAAACCGAATCTCCCTGACAAATTTCATTATCCAAATCACTACTTGAAACTGAAATGTTAGGAATGGCATTGACCGTAACAACAATCGGATTACTAAAGTCATCGCAACCATTTGCTGAAATTCCCTGAACAACAATGGTATCGGAACCAACGGGTAGTGTGGGATTACTTAATGTATTGTCATTACTAAGCGTTTGAAAAACAGCACCATTTACCCAAAATGCATATTCTGAAGCATTCACTCCTGTAATTGTTATAGGGTCTTGTTCACACAAAACATTATCAATGTCATTGCTAAACAAATCTACAACGGGATTCACTAAAACGTTAAATGACTCTTGGTCGCTAATGATACAAGAATTCGACTCTCCTTGAACCATCACCACTTGGTTATTCTGTAGTCCTGAAGTTTGAAATGTATTTTGAGTACTTGAAACACCTTGAGAGACACCATCAATGAAAAACTCATAGTTCGCTGCTCCGGATGCGCTAAACTCAACACTCGTACCTGCACAGATGGTATTGTCTCCATCGTCATCATTTACAAGAAGTGTCGCTGGAGCTTGCAGTACCGTAGTTACAATATCAGAACTCATTTGGCTGCAACCACCGAGGCTTCCCAATACAGAAAGAGTGGCATTGTTATTAAGACCTGAACCTAAATAAACGTTATTGGTCCCAGGCCCTTGAACAGAATTCCCATCCAAGAAAAACTGGTAAAGCCCTGCGCCAGATGCAGTATATATAATCTGCTCATTAGAACATATGGTATTGTCCATGTCTGAGGAAGACACTTGAGTGTTGGGTGCAGGATTCACAATGTAATTGAATGTTTGTCCGGCTGGTTGTGAACAACCAAAACTGGATTGTCCGATTAAAGTGATGGTGTCATTTGCGGTTAAGGAAGAATTCAAGTAAGTTGTGTTTGTTGAAGGACCTTGAACGCTACTTCCATTTATTAAAAATTGATACTGATCTGCTCCAGATCCCGTAAACGTAATCTGTTGGTTTCCGCAAATTACATTTCCACCTGTTGATTCAGATAGCGATACAATGGGCAATGGATTCACATTAAATGTGATTGAAGAGGTATCAGTACAACCATTGTCGTCCACGACAACAACAGAAACAATTTCATTATCCAATAGGCCAGTTGTATTGTAGTATCCTATGGTGTCTGATACAGGCGTCACACCAAGACCATCAATTAAAAAAGAGTAATCATAAGACAAATCAATAGAAGAGGCCGTAAAGAGAACGCTGTCACCAGAACAGATTGAAGCATCTAAGTCATTGGACACAAAAGTATAATTTGGAAGGCCGTTGACAGCAAAAACGTATTGGGGCATTGTATCACTAATACAACCATTTTCATAGGCCAACACGCTCAATGTATCAAGATTCGATAGTGTGCTTGTAACAAATAAGGTGTCGTTAATAGATGGTGTATTTTGAGAAACCCCATTGTAGAAATATTCAAATTGAACTCCTTGTATGGTGCTGAATGTCTCAAACGTCACTTCATCCCCAATACAAATTGTTGTATCGGGTTCAGATGTAGATAAATAAACTGTGGGTTGATTGATATGTATAACTTTAGTTGTGGTATCGGTACAAAAGTTATCGTCATTGATTGCTATGAGCGAAACGTTAAAATCACCACTACTTTGAAAAACGTGTTGAGTAGTATCTAAATTAAAAGATGAGGTAACGGGTGAGGCTTCGAAATAGATACTATCAATAATTAATTGATAATCAATTGAAACATCTGTCCCAAGAACATCAACTGTAGATTTCCATCTTGGTTGATTCGTTACGGAAGTATAAGTAACATCAGATCCAAAATAGATGGTTAAAGAATCTGTGGGTAGTAAATTAAAAGCAGATACATTAAATGAAACGGTATCTGCACCAATTTGCAGGGAGCCATTTGGAAGGGTGTCTTCGTAAAAAATAAGCTCATCAAAAACACTGCTTGTAGCCAAATTCGCAGAAAAATCACTACCATTTTTGTAGATCTTAATTCGGGGCTGGTAGTCATATGACGCGAGAGACGGATCTTCATCCATATCAACAAGGTATGCATCACTTCCGGTACCATTTATCAGCTCCATTCGATAGGCCACCGTAAAATTATAATTCATAGACTCATAACCCTCCACGGTTGTTGCGCCTCCCGATCCAGGGGAGAATAAGGATTGTCCATCTGTGATTTCAGTCCAAGACAGGATTTGACCGTAGCTCGTCGTGTCAATTCCTGGAGCTTGAGGGAAATTGAATGTAGTATCATTGTGGGCTTCAATAAGACCAGAAGGACTCTCAAGATAAGAATCATCATTGTATTGCCAACTGTAATTAATTGATCCTGTTGTTGAAGATGAATTTGAGAATAAAGTGGTGTCTCCAAAACAAAAGGGTCCTGTTGCCGAGAAATCTGATGTAATTGAAGATGTTGGGTCAAAAACCCACCCAAGGTCATTCCCTCCGTTGTCAACAGAATGGTAAGTCGTTAGAATTTCTCCAGGGAGTGAATTTATTTGTTTGACCTGAACTCCAAGACCAATAAAATCAAGATTTGAGTTTAGCTTAATCAAACTTGCTGTATTCGCAGTTGAAGAAGTGTCAGAAGACGCAATGGTGATCATGTCTTTACAATTGCCATTTAATATTAAACTGTCAGCGACGGTCTGTGTTGACCCTTCATTTAAATGAACTCGGGAACCAGGAAGAACAGTCAGTTTGTTAAATGTGTTGTTTCCTTCTATGGTTTGAAGAGTCGTAAGAGGTTTAAAATTCAGGAATACATCATTAAAAGAGAGGTCTTGGGTTTTGAGGTTATTTAGATAATCTAGAGTATCACCGATATGTATTGTTGAATTGTCGGCGTTAAAAACCAAAGTGGTGTCTCCTGCTGAATTAAATTCGAGGGATAAATAAACGGTTGAATTTGATATATCGATAGACCTGAGGTCAATTCCACTTAACGGGTTATTGATGGATTTTAAAGAACCTGTTTTTAATGCATATCCCTGTGTAGAAAGTTTACCGGTAAATAGAATACAACTTGAGCTGTCTGACATGATTAAATCATCTGCCAAGATCAGAGAGTCTTCAACGGCATCCATAATTATAGTGAAAGCACAATCTATTGAAGCGCTATCAGCATTAAGTACGGATTGTTTAATGAATTGAATACCGCTAAAATTCACATTTCGAAGTATTGATAATTTTTTGTTTAATGTTACATTTCCATGGGCATAAAGCGTAGAGTCAAAGAGCAAGGATTGATCTTCAGTTATTCCAACCCAGTCCATCGAATAGAAAGAACCGTCATCGTTGATTAAAACTTCTTGATTGGGAATGGTAAAAGAATTGTTATCGAATACGACAGCATCATCTTGTCCCGGCAATACGGTCCCGGCAGCTCCTCCTGATGCCAAGGACCAATGGTTTACATCGGTCCAGTCACCACCATCACCTATCCAATAAAAGGTAGTTCCTGGAGCTTGTGAAAATGCCTGATTTTCCTCAGAAAAAAGGATAGACAGCAATAAAATAACCATCGTCTTGATGACAATTTTTAATTTTCTATAATGCATCCTTTCGCTCTGTTTTTTGAATTGAAAATATTACAACCCGATTTTCCGCATGTTCTTTTTTGTCACAATCATCGCAGTGTATTACTGGGGATGATTCACCTAATGCGTTAATTTCTATTTTATCTTCTTGAATACCGAGTGACATGAGTTGTTTTCTAACATTCTTTCCTCGACTTTCACTTAACTCTTGATTATATAGATCACTCCCTCGCTCATCTGCATGGCAATCCAAATGAATTTTTAACCCTGAATCGTTTTTCAAAAGGAGAACTAAAGCTGTATCAATAATGACTGTCTCGATGGGTTCGTCTTCGTCAAAATGAAAATGTAAGGTTTGACTTATATTTACAAATTCTGATCGCTTCTCTACATTTACATTTTCAACCACTGTTAATTCTGTTGAAACAGAATCATAAATGATTCTATATATATCGTCGTCTCCAACACCATTAAATCGATTAGAAGTGTATTCTGCTCCTAGCAAAAGACTGTCTTCATAATAATTAAAGTCATCCATGGGGCCGTTAATTGGCGCCTTGAGGTGTTTGATTTGATTGCTTTCAAACGAATAGGTATAAACATCTAATTTCCCATAGCCTTTTCGGCCATTTGAAGAAAAGCAAAGACTTCCGTCTTGTTGGAAAATGGGAAATACTTCGTTCCATTTGGTATTTATGACATGGAGTGGTCTCGGTTTTTCCCAACCATTTGTTGTTTTATTTGAAATATAAATATCTGCATGTTGAGCTTGTCTTTTTTTCTTACTGAAGACCATTCGTGTTCCCAAAGAATTTATGGAAACATGTGCACAAGATGATGAATCTTCAAATCCAGAGTAGTTCCATTTTTGGATGTCCTTAATTCGATTTATGGCTGCATCAAATTTTCCCACATAAATATGCGGAGCATAGTTGCTTTCATTGTTGTGAGCAGGTTCAGAATAGGAAAGGAATACCTTGTCGGAGTTAGGAACAAACGAAATAGAATTTACGGAAGCAAGAATTAAGGAATCAGGTAATGTGATTTGCTTTGAATTCGTCGATTCTAGGCTCATTATTTTTGGTTTTAAAAGAAGAAGCTCTGCATTTTCACTTTGAGCTTCGGGGAGAATGTTTTTAGCACTATCCAATCCGATTTCAACATATTGAATGGGCCCATAAGCGCTTCGAAATCCTGAGATATCTCCCTTTGTAGAATTGGAAAAGACATTTGTATTTGTAATAAATGTTTCCATGTCCCACAAATCAATTTCTTCTAATGTTTGCAATCTAAGACCAACAAAATCATGATCGATTTCCATGAGCTCTTTGTAGTGCATGTAATTTTCCTTGGCTTTTTCTTTTTGACCCGTAGCTAAAAAGCTTTGGCCAAACGCCCACCAAAAAAACGGATCGAGTTCTTCTCGTTTTTCAACCTTTTCAGCATGTCTACAAACTTCTTCAAAGTTCCCAATTACATAACAACTGTAGATGTATTTTAATAGCTCATCAGCGTCCATTTGATTGATTCCCGCCTCTTTAAAAGAGACATACGCCATGCCGTATTCATATCGATCGAAATACGTAATGGCTTTTTCCATGGTTTGGGATTCTCCAAAAAAACCAAAAGAAAGAAATAATAGGATCAATCTTATATTACTCATTACTTGGAGTGTAAATTCTATTTCGTTTCAGCCAAGGAACCCTATTGTTTTCTGCATTCTTATTTCCAATTTGAAATTCAATAAATACTTCATGCGACCCCGCTGAATACTCTCCTATTTCAGATAAAGAAAAGTCATAAGAATAGCCAAACTTTAATGGACCAATTTGTGCACCACCTAGCACAGCGAGCGCATCGTTCAGTCTATACGATAGACCTAACCAATAGGAGTCTTTGTATTCTACAATACTTGTTAAATCCCATTGTACTGCACCGGCCTCAATGGCTTGAACTAAGGTGGCTGCTTTGAGCTTCCACAATTGTGCAAGTGTGAACTTATACCCTGAAGTGAAATAATAATTTCTTGCCAAGGGGTTAGCCAACCTGTTGTTGAACGCATATAAATCTCGTTTTGATTGGCTCAAATTATATGAAGATAACCCTACATATAAATTATTCTTGAAGGTGTAAATAATTCCAAAATTTGCGTCAGGAACCATTTGATTATTGTATCCATTTAATACTGCCGGATCATCAGGGAGGTAGGTAGTAAGCACACTCATGTCCATGATATGTTGCGTTAAAGAAACACCCAGTCCAAATGAAAGCATATGATCTTTTTTTGCATCAATTTGAAGGTGATATGCGGCATTGATATTTACCCCCGTTCTTCTACTTGGACCACCCACATCATTGTAGATAATACCACCAATTCCAAAATTGTCGGCAAGCTTTGAATCACAGGATAAAAATTGTGTTGTTGGAGATCCAGGAAAGTTAGTCCATTGTTTTCTGAAGTTTAATTGAACCGGGACATAGTCTTTAGTGCCTGTTGCCCCTGGGTTTACCAACATATTGTTAAACAAATATTGAGAATTCAACGCGATTTGCTGCGCGAACAATGTTTGTGTTAATCCAAAAATCAAAAAGATTGTGAGTAGTATGTGTTTCATATCTTATCTTATTATGGTAATTACTCCTTTAAGGTTTGTCCTTTCCGGCTCGTTAAGGTTAATGATGTAATAATAGCTATCGGATGGAAGTGGATTATTATTTTCATTTCCATTCCAGGGTATATACGAGTTGCTTTGCTTGTATACCAAATTCCCCCATTTGTTGTAGATTAAAATTTCTGAATTTGGATAGAGTTCCAAATTATCAATTACCCAAGTGTCATTATAATCGTCCCCATTAGGGGTAAATGTATTTACAGGATCAATACATGAAATAGGATTTGATTCAATGTAAACCGAATCCATTGCTTGACAGTCAAGCACATCTGTAACCAATAAAGTATACCACGTATTATCAAGGTTCTCATGGTATGACAGTGTGGAATTGTCGAACCACATGTAATTGTAACCTCCATAACCTCCACTAACTAGTGCTGTTGCAGATCCATCGGATTGATCGATACAGGAAAGATTGATTTTGTCGAATGTGATTTCAATGGGGTCGACGTAAGGTATTTCAATGTTTATAGAATCGCTACACCCATTGGAATCAAAAACATCTACGTGATAGAACCCTGAAGTTAAGTTTTCTGCGATTTCGGTATCTGCACCATTGGACCATGCATAAAAGTATTCTGGGGTGCCCCCTGAAGCCTGAAGCTCGAGCTCTCCAGTTGCTTCTCCAGGACAAGGTGTTTCATTTAATGTGTAATCTAGACTTAATGAATCCGGTTCGTTTACTTCAATAAAAACCTCATAGAAACATAAATTAGAATCATATAGCTCCAGTTGGTAAACATCGGTATACACACTATCCAAATCTTCATTTTGAGAAGCTAGTGCAAAATCTGAATCGAACCAAGTAAATTGGTATGGTGCCGTTCCGCCTTCAGGTTGAATATCTATATTTCCATCGGAAAAGCCATAACAGGATGGTGGCTGAATCACCTCATTTAAGACAATAGGATCAGGCTGAATAACAGTTACAGTGTCATTTAATACACAGGCATTATCGTCAGTAATAATTAATGTGTATAATCCACCCGAAAGACCTTCTACAGTTGCTGTTGTATCTTGTGAAGACCAAGTGTAATTGTATGGACTAGTTCCTCCTTGAATAGTCGCGTTAATACTTCCATTTTCTCCATTATAACAAGTCACATTTTCAATCTGATAGGATGAGATTAGCTCCATTTCAGGTTCTTCGACAACAACCTGATCTGTCATATTACAATTGTTCTCATCTGTTATTAGTATTTCATATAATCCAGCAGTCAAAAATTCTAAATCAGGACTAACCGACCCATTTGTCCAAGCGAATGAATAGGGGTCATTTCCCCCTCCAATATTCGTGGTAATCTGACCTGTACTATCGCCCTTACACAATATGTGATTCACAGAAAAATTGGCGGTAAGCGCAGGTGGCTCATGAATACTTATGGTATCGCTAATCAAACACCCTTGGCTATCTGTAACTTGAAAAATATAATCTTGAGAAGGAAAGTTATTTATTGAGGAGGATACAACGCTAAGTTGAAAAGTTGTATTTGCCCAAGAGTACAAATATGGAGGCGTTCCGCCAAACGGAGTCAAAGAAATAGATCCGCTATGGTCACCATTACAAAGAACGTCCACAACTGTATAATTAACATCTAAAACTTCGCTCGGTTGATCGACCGTTACAGCATTGGAGAAAGGACAGAGGTTTGCATCAATAACAGTATATGTGTACACATCGGAGGATAAATTTCCGATCTGAGATGTGGTTTGTCCATTTGACCAAGAAATCTGAAAAGGAGAAGTTCCTCCTTGAATGTTTAGTTCTACTTCCCCAGTATTTTCCCCAAAACACTTTACATCTGTAATCTGGGACTCCACAAAAATTGCTGTTGAAGGTTGAAATATTTCATGACTCAGTGAATAAGTACATAAATTCAAATCCGTTATTGAAACGGTATAAACACTTGCAGGAATGTTATTTAAGTCTTCAGAATCACCATAAGAAGCCATTTGTGAATTCACCCAACTAAAAGAATAAGGGGGGGATCCGCCTTCCGGAGTCATGTTTAACTCGCCATTACTTCCCCCAAAACAATCGATATCACTTAGGGTAACTGCATTTGCAGAGAGCACTGGGGGCTCACTAATTTCTATACTATCAGAATAAATACAGCCATTTTGATCAGTGACCACAACATGGTATTCTTCAGCTGACATATTCGTCATCGTTGACTCATTCTGAGCAAAAAGGGTTGTGCTATTGAACCAAGAATAATGGTAAGGAGAGCTTCCTCCTATTAGATCAATGGAAACAGATCCCGATCCATCACCATAACACCCAACATTTGTTGCTGACATGGTGCCAATAACAATATCAGGCTGTGTTATTTCATAAGAGGAGGTGTTCGTACAGCTTCTACTATCAGAAATAACAACATTATAGTTTCCTGATGAAATATTCAATAGGTCTTCTGTGGAAGCTCCGGAATTCCAATTATATGAATACGGAGGAGTGCCTCCCCAAACGGTTAAATTGATCGCTCCACTTGATTCACCAAAACAATCAACATTAGATCCCACACCATTATGATCAAGTCCTTCCAACGGCTCGTCTATCGTAAAGGATTTGGTTGCAGTACAATTCATATTTGGAGCGTACACGGTTAACGAATAATTTCCGGCAGAGACATTTGATAGGTCTTGTGTTACAGCGCCATTATTCCAGGCATATTGGTATGGTCCGCTTCCACCAAAAACATCAACATCAATTTCTCCTGTTGTTTGACCAAAACAGTTGATGTGTGTTATGTTTTCTGAAATGTTAACGGGAGCGGGTGAATTTACAACGTAAGCTCCAATGACCGTGCAACCAGATTGGTTGTCTTTTACAGTTACGGTGTAAGTGCCTACAGCAAGGTTCGAGATCGTACTTGAAGATCCGGAGGCAATGATTCCATTGGACCATGTGTAGGTGTAGTCTCCGCTACTTTGGGTAATAATATTTACAATTGCGGACCCATTTTCATCTCCGTAGCAATCCAATGATGTCCCACTCATTTGTATGGTAGGGCAGGACGGAGGAGTATTTCCCCAAGCATTTGAAACAATACTTGATAAAAGTATTGTAATAATCAACACTTTGTATTTAACGAAGAATCGTAACTGTTCCGTTGTGTTGTGTATCATCGGCATTATTCAATTTTAAGATATAATAATAAACATCGGAGGGTAATGGATTTCCGGAACGGGTTCCGTCCCATTCTTCTTGATTAAACTCCTTACTGTTATAAACTTCATTTCCCCATTTATTAAAAACATGTAATTCGTAATC
>DAIPZI010000012.1:0-16997 GCA_036782275.1 Crocinitomicaceae bacterium | reverse complement strand
CTAATACAACAGTTCTAATTGTTTTACTAGGTCGTTCTAGTATTTTGACTAATGCATATTGCATGGTTTTTCCAGAATTTATTACATCGTCAACGAGAATAATGAAACCTTTTTTCAATTTATCTTCATCAATGCTTAGGCTTACTTCTTCTTTCCAAGGTTCAGTTTTATTTATTTTGATTTCGAATTGATTCACTGATATATCAGAGTTTCTTGAAATAATAGCTGCAATTTTTTTTGCCAATTCAAACCCATTGCCCTGAATCCCCCCGATAAAAATCTTATTTTCCTCAAAACAATTTTCAAGAAGCTCGTGACCCAGTCTTGTGATTTTTTGTTGAATTTGTTGATGATTAAGTATGACCTGCATTATTTTATTTTGGTATAAATATAAATCTTTCTAAAAATACACAAGTAATAATATTAATTGAATTCGTTAATTTCGTCACATGATGAAGTTAAGGGATTCTTTTCGAATTTTTGCTCACCTAAATGCATACCGTTTATGGAATGTGTTTATTCTCAGAATTAGCTTTTCTTTATCTAAAATCACAAAACGAAACTTTCATTTAGGAATGCCGAGCACATTGAGTATTGAGCCTACAACGGCCTGTAATTTGGGCTGTCCAGAGTGTCCTAGTGGCTTAAAGCAATTTTCGCGGCCAACCGGCAAACTTGACCTTGACTTTCACGAGCGAATGTTATCTCAAATCAAATCTTCAGTATTCTACATCAACTATTATTTCCAAGGAGAACCCTTTTTACATCCTGATTTTTTGACATTAATAACCCAAGCTAAAAAGTCCAAAATATATACATCAACCTCAACAAATGGTCATTTTATTGATCAAAAAAAGGCAGATGAAATTGTATCTTCAGGATTAGATCGATTAATTATATCTATTGATGGGTTGACACAGAAGACATATGAGCAATACAGAGTTAATGGAAAGCTAAATAAGGTGGTTGAAGCCAGTAAATTATTGGTTGATTCAAAAAACAAAATGAGTTCAAAAACTCCTCATCTCATTTTTCAATTTTTAGCTGTTAAGCCTAATGAACACGAAATCCCTTCGGTGTTTGACTTGGCAAAGGAAATTGGTATAGACGAGGTACGGATCAAGACGGCCCAGCTTTACGATTATAAAAACGGAAATCGTCTTATGCCGGACAATTCTAAATATTCAAGATATATTAAGAGAAAAGATGGCACATTTAAGCTTAAAGGTCATCAAGGTAATCATTGCTGGAGAATGTGGTCTGGATCGGTCTTTACATGGGATGGGGGAGTGGTGCCCTGTTGTTTTGATAAAGATGCAAGTCACATATTAGGCTCACTCCAAGATAAGCCATTTAAACAAATATGGAATGCTAAGAAATATAGAGAATTTCGACAATCGATACTAAAATCGAGAGGACAAATAGATATTTGTAAAAATTGCTCTGAGGGTTCAAAGGTTTGGGTATAAAAAAAGCCCGATATTCGGGCTTTTTACACTGCTATTTAATGCTTAGTTTTTAACAAAAGGAATAGAATTGTTATTTAACTCTATGTAATACATTCCTTCGGATAGATTTTTTGTTTCCACAGAAGCTCCGGTGAACCTTAAAACCTCCTCTCCAGTCAAATTTCTAATGATTTTTTCACTCGATGAATCTGAGATGTATAAATTATTTTTAACCGGATTTGGATAAACTTCTACGTTGCTAAATTCTTCTACAATTCCAGCTGAAGAACGCACATCAAAAACAATTGTTCCTGGATTTATTCCTACTTCAAACAGGCCTGTTTCAATATTTTGGTCATTATAGATATGAACTTTTCCAAACGAAAAGTAATCCGTTTCACTTGTGTAAAATTCAGAACTGACCGGGTTTTGTTTTAGTTCGTAAAAATTCATGAAGGTTCCATTAACGGGACCTGAGTTATTCATGAGGTTTAGGTCAAATTCGTTCAATGAAGACTCCATTGAAATCTGATAGACCATTTTATCATCACGGAGTGCAGAGGTTCCACAACCTGTAGACACGCTTGCTAAACTCACTGTTTCGTATTCAGATAAATCTATTGCTAATTTTGATATTGATGCACCAGACCAATCTTTGTTGTTCACCGTATATAAAAATTCACCTGACCGAACGAGATTGTCCGGATTCGTTGCTTCTGGACCTAAATCGATTTCTTCGTAAACAGACGTTTGTGCATCATAAATTCCAATAATACCTTTCTCATTTCCAAATTCATAGGCATTGTTAATTGCAAAATATACTTTATTCCCAATGGATACAATGTTTTGAGTCGCCCATTTAGGACCTGATTCATTGTCTAAGGCCAGCTCAAGAGACAAATCTTCTGTACTGTAAACATGAAGGTATGAATCAAAATCAACAAGGTATTCTCCACGCGTAGCTAATAGTTTATTTCCAACTACAGCTAAGTTTCGAACACCTTCACAATCTACACTTGAAATGATTTCATGTGTATTCAAATTAATTTTGAAAATTTTGGTATCTGCTGCAACATAATAAACTTCATTATCTATTAGTAGATCCGAACCAAAACGCATTCCATCTAATTCAATGACTTCAGTGTATACCTCAGTTGCCGGATTATAGCTACCGATTGAAGCCGGTTCAACGATTTCATTGTTTGTGTAATCAAAATACCCCTCATTTAGAATAAGAACCTGGTTCACATACTCTTGGGCTTGAATTGTAAAACTTGCTGTTAAAGCAAGAAAGTAAAAAATTGTTTTTTTCATTCTTTCTGTATTTATAAAAATTAATAAATTGAAGATGAAAAAAGCGGGATTCGGTGATTCAATAGGAACCACGACAAGTCCGACTTTAATCTGAAGTCTTCTCTCTGATAGATGGCAAGTATTCTGGCTCGAGCCATTTCGACTATCCTTCCCACGAATACGCAGTGGACAACTAGTCGTTTTTAAAGCTCTTACAGCTGCAGATACAGCTCCGAAATTTCATCGGATTCCTTTTTAATCCTAAGCACCAATAATCACGACAAAGATAATACAAATCTTGTTCAAAGTTGGTTTTTGTAAAGAATATTGGATTTATGAATTTGCATGAGATAAGTCTTTAAACATCTATGTTTCATAAGGTTTACACAAATGTATTGTTAATAACTAATAAGTGTGAAACGACTGCAAATAGGAAATAATTGGTATTTTGAGTTGAACTAAATTTATTTAATTATGGAAAATTACATTAATCAAGTTTTGGATATTCCCAAAACTGTAGGTAACATGTTGCCAGGAAACAACTTCAATTCAATGGTTGAAGAAGCAGAGGGCAACATAAACAAATGGACAGGACTTATATATAAGGTAGCTGCAACGATATTTATTCTCGGCGCAATTTATAATGTTCTTGATCCTTTTTGGAATGATGGATTAGGCGACGGTAAGGATATGGTAGGTATCATACTAAGCTCGCTTATTTGGCTTTATGCCGCGTTCCCAATGTCTCAGGTTATTCGCTCTGCAGGTGCGACTCTTGAAAGTTCAAATAGTTCAATAGTTCAATATATTTTTAAAGATTTAGTAATTACTAATATTAAGCTTGTTGGACAGTTGTTGGCCTTAAGTGCTCTTTTTGGAGCTTTTGCTCTTACAATAGGATGGGTTGCAGATTTGCCTATGGATGTTATGGGGATAGCTGGTGATGTGCCTGTTATTCGTTGGATGTTCGAATTGCCTTTAATTGCAACAATGGATTTTGCTAATTGGATTGGATTTGAAGAGGTGGCCATGTCATTATTTGCTCAATGGGAATCTTGGGAGTTTGCCGGTTACAGCGGCGATGCACTTTCATGGGAAGGTTTTATTGGAGTTTGTTGGGCATATGCCGGAGTTGTGTTAATTCTTGTAAGATTGTATATTTCAGTAGCGATCTATTCATTCTTCTTCAGTTTAGTTTCTACTTTTATGAATTGGTTTAAAAACCCCTATTTTCCAACCAAGTCGATCTAAATAACTAAAACATTTGTATTTAAATGGCCCTTAGAAATAAGGGCCATTTTTCATTTACATACGTTTATTCAATAAAATAGATTGATGATAATCCTCTTTTCTTTTGAATTGTAAATGCAATTTAAATCGCAATGAAGTATTGGATATTAAAAAAGTATCCCTAAATTTGCACCCGTTCAACGGAACTACATAATAATCATTTACAATAATATTAGCATGTACTTAGATAAAGAAGTAAAAAAGAAAATTTTCAAAAAGCACGGAGGTTCTGATACAAATACAGGATCAACTGAAGGTCAAGTTGCTTTGTTCACTTACAGAATAAGCCACCTAACCGAGCACTTGAAGAAAAACAGAAAAGATTTTGGAACCCAAAGAGCCCTTCAATTACTTGTGGGTAAGAGAAGAAGCCTTTTGGACTATCTAAAAAATAAGGATATTGAAAAATATCGTGAACTTATTAAGGAATTGAAGTTACGTCGTTAATTTTAATTTTAAACGTATTGAAGAGGGGACAATCGATTATATCGACTGTCCCTTTTGTTTTTAATAATTTGATAATAAATAAATATGAATATAGGAATAACAAAAACCATCGAGATTGGTGGTAAAAAGATCTCCATTGAAACAGGGAAATTGGCAAAACAAGCTGATGGAGCTGTCGTTTTAAGAATGGGAGACACAATGATTTTAGCTACTGTTGTAGCAAATAAGGATGCGAGAGAAGGCGTAGATTTTTTGCCTCTTACAGTTGATTATCGAGAGAAATTTGCCGCTGATGGTCGAATTCCTGGTGGATTCTTTAGAAGAGAGGCGCGTCCTTCTGAAAGAGAAATTCTAGTAATGAGAATAGTTGATAGAGCATTACGTCCTTTGTTTCCAGATGATTTCCATGCAGAAGTTCAGTTAATGATGCAATTGATCGCATATGATGGTGTAAATAGCCCAGACGCCCTTGTTGGTTTTGCGGCGTCATCATGTATTGCCGTTTCAGATATTCCTTTCAATGGACCAATGTCTGAAGTTAGAGTTGGTAGAGTGAATGGAGAATTCATTATCAACCCTACTCTTGAAGAAATGGCGGAGTCTGATGTTGATTGTATCATCGCAGGTACAATTGATAACATTGTTATGGTTGAGGGAGAGCTCGCTGAGGCTTCTGAAGCGGAAATGGTTGATGTAATAAAAGTTGCACACGAGGCAATTAAAAAGCAATGTCAATTCCAATTAGATTTGGCGGCAGAAATTCCAGCTTCATCACCTAAAAGAGAGTACTCTCACGAAGATCATGATGAAGACGTAAGAAAAAGAGTGATGGATTTCGCTTATGACAAGTGCAGAGAGGTTGCTAAACAAGGATTAGCATCCAAAGAAAAAAGAGCTGAATTGTTCGGAGCTGTAAAAGAGGAGTTTCTTGCGACCTTAACAGAGGAGGAAACAGAAGAGATAGGAAAGTATATTCCAGTATATTTCAAAGAAGCAATGAAAAAAGCAGTCCGGGATACGATGTTAGATGATAATATTCGTTTGGATGGTCGTAAATTTGACGAGGTACGTCCAATTTGGTCTGAGGTGAATTATTTGCCAACAGCTCATGGATCTGCCGTATTTACAAGAGGTGAAACACAATCATTAACGACATTGACCCTAGGAGGTAAAATGGATGAGCAAATGATTGACGATGTTACATTTAAAGGATCAACGCCATTTATGTTGCATTATAACTTCCCACCTTTCTCAACCGGTGAGGCGAGAATGAAGTTTAACGTTTCAAGAAGAGAGATTGGTCATGGTAACTTGGCTCTGAGAGCATTGAGACCTGTTTTGCCGGATGATAATCCATATACAATCAGATTGGTTTCAGAAATTTTGGAGTCCAACGGTTCTTCGTCAATGGCAACGGTTTGTGCAGGTACGCTTGCATTAATGGATGGTGGTATTCAGATTAAGTCTCCAGTTACAGGTATTGCCATGGGATTGGTTGCGGAAAATGGAAAATTTGCCGTCTTGTCTGATATTCTTGGAGATGAAGATCACTTAGGTGATATGGATTTCAAGATTACTGGAACTGCTAAAGGTATTACGGCGTGTCAAATGGATATAAAAGTTGATGGTCTACCATATGAGGTATTGATTCAGGCGCTAGAGCAAGCTAAAGCAGGTCGTCTTCATATCTTGGATTGTATACTAGAGACCCTTCCTGCGCCAAATGCAGATCTTAAGCCACAAACACCTAGAGTAGAGGCATTCAACGTTCCAAATGAAATGATTGGTGGTATCATCGGACCTGGAGGAAAAATCATCCAAGGTCTTCAGAAAGAAACCAATACAACCATTACAATTGAAGAATTGGAAAATGGAGAAGGACGAGTTCAGGTTCTTTCGAACAATGGTGATGATATGGCAGATGCGTTAACCAAGTTAAAGCTTATTGCATTTCCACCTCAGGTTGAAGACCAAAAGGAATATGAAGGAAAAGTTAAATCGGTAAAAGATTTCGGATGTTTTGTTGAAATCGTACCTGGTACAGATGGTTTAATTCATATTTCGGAGTTTGCTTGGGAGAAAACAGCACGTATGAGTGATGTTTGTAAAGAAGGTGAAATGCTGAAATTCAAAGTGATAGGAAAAGATCCTAGAACCAGAAAATGGAAATTGTCTAGAAAGGTTTTATTGCCAAAACCAGAACGAAAAGAAGAGCCTAAAGCTTAAATTCGATAGAGATACATTTTAATGTTAAGAAATAAGGCGCTTCGGCGCCTTTTTTTGTGGATAAATATCTTTTTTTTGTATTGATATCCTTGCTATCTTTGAACCAAAATCAATTTAACTATGAAAAAAATTTATGTTTCGCTAAGCTTTGTGATGCTTAGTTTGTTTTGTTTTAGTCAAACCTCTGGTTTGTTCTTTTCTGAATATGCAGAAGGCTCTGCCAGTAATAAGTATCTAGAGATATACAATGGTACTGGCGCCACTGTAGATCTTTCTGAATATGCTTTTCCAAATGTTAGTAATGCGCCAACTGTACCTGGTGAATATGAGTATTGGAACAATTTCCCAATCGGCGCTACGATAGCTGATGGTGATGTCTATATTATAGCTCATCCATCTTCAGACCCTCTGATTTTGGCAGAGGCAGACCATACTTTCAGTTTTTTGAGTAATGGAGATGATGGATTTTGTTTAGTGAAGCAAGATGGGTCATGGGTTGACACCAATAATGATCAAATCATGCAGGATTCTGAAATAAGCGGATTTATTTATGTAGACTGGGTAGGAACATGGGATGCCGATCCCGGAACAGCGTGGGATGTTGCAGGTGTAACTAACGGAACTCAAAATCATACCTTACTAAGAAAAGAAACCATTTGTGCTGGGAATTCGACACCACTTGGTTCGTTTGGAACCAGTACTGCTGATTCGGAGTGGGAAGTATTGGATATTAATACATGGACAAATTTAGGAGCTCACGTCGCAAATTGTGGTGGAGGAACTTTGCCAATTATTAATTCTGACCCAAATTCATTATCCGGTTTTGTTCAATTTGTTGGATCACCATCTAATGAACAAACAACTGAAATTTCAGGATCAAATCTGACAGCAGATGTTACTGCAACGGTATCTGGTGATTATGAGATATCATTAAGTACTTCAGTCGGTTTTGGACCAAGCATTGTTTTAACGCAAACGGCTGGAGAACTAGCTGCAACTATGGTTTATGTTCGTCTCAATGGTTCTGTTGCTATTTCTCTTGCAAGTGGAGAAATCGTTTTAAGCTCTGCTGGAGCAGATAATGATACAGTGGCGCTAACAGGTGAGATTTTGAATCCTGACCCAGTTTTATTTAGCCAGCCAGATACAATAACTGGATTTTCTCATTTTGTGGGAACACCATCTGCTGAGGAGGTATTTAATGTTGCGGGTAATTACTTAACAGAGGATATGACTATCAATGTTACAGGTGAGTTTGAAATATCTACGCAGTCTAATGGTGCATTTACCAATTCTTTAACAATTCCTGCGAACGCTAACACAACAGTATTTAATGCGAACGCAAATTGGAATGGTTATATGAACGTATTCGAGCTTCCTGAAAATGGTGGTAATTATGTCTTTGGACAGCCTTGGGGTGTTCCCGAATTAAGTGCCATTTTTACACCTTCTGTAAACAATGTAAAGCTTCTTCCAAACACCAATACCTACGCTGAAAATCCTACCGATGCATTTTGGGTAAATCAAACCACGGGTGCTGGTAACAAAAACATGGAGGCAATCACTTTCATAGAACCAGGAGCCGGCGCGAATGACAATGATTTGGCTTTCGCAGGTAATGTTGTAGGCAATACTTTAGATGCCGCATATACAGCGAAGTATTTTATTAAAGCATTAGATCCAAATAACGGTTATGCAGATGTTTTCAATGGGTCTAAAACATTTGTTTTACCAGCGTCAGGAACGTTTTCAGTGTCCGCAACTGCAGCCGAGTTACCAGCGGGTCTTATTGTTCAATATGGTTTTGTTATGGTGGGACCGAATGCAGATCCTGCAACAGCAGGCGCATTAGGCTCAGTAGTTATTGATGGTGACTTTCCTGTTGGAGAAGTGCAATCAACACCTATTTATGTTCGTCTAAATGGTTCTGCAATAAATAATAATCAAACCGGTGTGGTTACTGTTTCCTCTGAGAGTGAGGCTGTTGCACATGTTGTAAATGCGGGAAGTTTTTATTATTCGCCATCGGCATTAACAATTACTGCTGGTGATACTGTATATTGGGTAAACGATGGTGGAACACACAATGTCAATTTTGCAACCAATACGGTAACAGGTGATCCATACAACAATCCTGAAAGTTTTGTTTCTAGTCCAACAGGAGACATCGAGTTATATTCTCATGTGTTTAATACGGCTGGAACTTATCAATACGACTGCTCTGTTGGTTCACACGCAGCAAATGGAATGACGGGAACGATTATTGTTTTGGAGAATACATCTCCAGATCCAGGTATTATAGCCTTATTCGGTGAAACGCTTGGTTATTCTCCGTATACTATTGGAGAGGTAACAACAAATGCAGCAGATGGCGTCGCTGATTCTACTGACGTATTAGTTTCTCTTGAGGGTACTGTTCATTGTATTGATTTTGATGGAAATGAAGGCATAAGCTTTACCATTATTGATGATAATAATGACGGTATTAATGTTTTTAATTTCAATGACGTAAGTGATTATGTTGTTAATGAGGGAGACAAAATCATAGTACTTGGGAAGATTGGTCAATTTAATGGATTAACCCAAGTCGTTGCAGATAGTATCCTAACCTTAGAATCAGGTTTACCAACGGTAACACCAACAATCGTAACTACTCTTGACGAAAGTACTGAGTCACAATGGATAACTATTGAGAATGTGAATTTTGTGAATCCGATTACAACATTTCCATCAGGATCAAATAATATTGATGTTACAGATGGTGTAAACGTTTTTGCAATAAGAATAGACTCTGATACAGATATTCCTGAAAGTGCAGCGCCCCAAGGGTCGTTTAGTGTAACTGGTGTGGGGGGGCAGTATGACAATTCTAGCCCTTATGATGAAGGTTATCAGCTGTTCCCTTGTGGTATAGGAAGTTTTGTTCCTGAAAGTACTACAGGTATTGATGAAAATGATTTCATTGCTAGTGTATCGGTTTACCCTAATCCATTTAATAATAGTCTGACGGTTTCCATAGAAATGGAGGGAGACTGTGAGTTGACAGTTATGGATTGTCACGGTCGAGAACTAGTCAATACCTCAATAAATGAAAAATTGACTTTATCAACTGATGATTGGAGCTATGGAGTATACATGGTAAAGGTTACAAACCTTGACGGAATCACTAAGATTACTAAAATTATTAAGTAAACTTCATATATTTTTCTACATTTAGGGCTGTATTTATACAGCCCTTTTTTTATTTAATAAATGCTATGATTCGATATTCAACTTTCATAACCCTTTTTTTCTTTTGTACTTTTCAATCCATTTCTCAGGAGTATTGGCAACAAGAAGTAAATTATAATATCAATGTTACATTGGATGATAAAACGCATACCTTGTACGGGAATATTTCATTTCAGTACATTAATCATTCCCCTGACACATTAAATGAAGTATACATTCATTTATGGCCCAATGCCTATAAAGACCGAACAACTAGATTAGCTAAGCAGCTTTATCGCAGCGGTGACGATGAATTGTATTTTGGAGATATTAAGGATAGAGGGTATATAGACAGTGTGAATTTCACCATAGACGATCAACAAGCTCAAATTCAGTTTCCCTTTGAATCTCAGGATATATGCTTGTTAGATTTAGCCTCACCTCTATTCCCTGGTGCACAAATAAATATTCAAACACCATTTAGAGTAAAAATACCCTCAGGAGATATTTCAAGATTAGGTCATATTGGACAATCATATCAAATAACGCAATGGTATCCGAAACCTGCTGTTTATGACAAAAATGGATGGAATCCGATATCTTATCTTAATCAAGGTGAGTTTTATTCAGAGTATGGATCTTTTGATGTTTCAATTACCTTACCTGCCAATTATGTTGTGGGTGCGACTGGAGATTTAAAAACAGAAAGTGAAATAGAGTTCATGAATCAATTGGCTGAACAAACCCAAAAGAATATTGGTACAATCGTTAATGATAATGAGAAGTATAATAAAACACCATTTCCTTCATCTGATTTAAAAACGAAGACGATACGTTTTACTCAAAATAGGGTTCATGATTTTGCGTGGTTTGCAGATAAACGCTATGTGGCATTGAAGGGCGAGATTGAATTGCCAAATACAAGGAGTCTTGTAAATACTTGGGCGCTTTTTGTGCCTCAAAATGCAAAATATTGGCAGCATGCGATAGAGTATTTAAATGATGGAACATATTACTACTCACTTTGGAATGGAAATTATCCCTACAGTCATGTAACCGCAGTTGACGGAACTATTAGTGCCGGAGGCGGTATGGAATACCCCAATATAACCGTAATTGGAAATGCATCCTCTAAAGAAGAATTAGAAATTGTTATTGTTCATGAGGTTGGTCATAATTGGTTTTACGGAATTATGGGCTCCAATGAGAGGGTCCACGGTTGGATGGATGAAGGACTGAACACCTTAAATGAAGTGCGTTACATTCAAACGAAATACCCAGGAAATAAGAGACTTTCTGACATGGCGCTCAATGGTCGTTTCCATTTAAATGATTTGGATTACCATGACATGGGGGATATCATATTCAGAACCGTTTCTTCTTTGGGTTTAGATCAGCCCATAGAGACACATTCTGAGGATTTTTCTTCAGCTAATTATGGGATAATTATGTATCAGAAAACAGGACTGGTTTTTTACTATTTGAAAGATTATCTGGGGGATCAGGAATTTGATCGAATCATGCATATGTATTTTAATAAATGGAAATTTAAACATCCTCAGCCAAGTGATCTAAAGGAATTATTTGTTAGCGAAACAGGGAAGGATCTTGATTGGTTCTTTGAAGATTTAATACAAACGACTCATCATCTTGATTACAAGATTCAAAAGGTTAAATCACAGATGGATTCGGATAGCAAAGAGAAAGGGATTTATGTAAAAGTCAAAAATGTTGGTCAGGTAAATGGTCCCATTCAGGTGAATCTTATATCTAATCAAAATGAAACAGTAGGAAACATGTGGCTTGAGCCCGGAAACCGCGAAGTTATATGGGATAATATTAATATTGATGATGTTTCATTCGTGAAAATTGATGCAGGTAAAGACATACCAGAATTGAACCGACAAAACAATACCTGGAATACCAAAAGTTTATTTCATAAATGGGAGCCCATTAAATTTGAGTTTTTATCAGGAGATAATGAAAGCGATCAAACGAATGTTTTTTGGACGCCGAGTATTGCGGGTAATGCCTATGATAAGCTGATGCTTGGAGTTACATTTCATAATTATAGTGTTCCTCTAAGTGGTTTTCAATACCTCGTAGCACCTCATTATAGCTTTGGGGGTAAGCGCGTTTCGGGCATTTCGGAATTGTCATACACGATGCTGCCTAGAAAAAATGCAAAAATGATTAAGGTTGGAGCATCTGTAAAGTCTTTTGCCAATTCTCGTTATGCTAATTCTTATTACGTTGGAGTTTCTCCTTATGTAAGATTTGATTTGGGAAGCAGAAATAAAACTAGCTCTTTTAATCAGCAGTTGTTTCTTAAGGGGATTTGGAGAGATGATGTTTATGATCAAAATTCACAAACTAATTTCGGAATAAAATCAGCATATACCGTTAGTGGTGGAGGCTCGGATTTTAAATGGAATATTCAAGGTTCGTTGACTTATTACCAAGATGTACTTGGTATAGAACGAATATTTAGGGGAGAACTTGAAGCTGGTTTTTCCTACAGGTATTTACGAAAAATGGGTAAATCAATTTCTGCGCGACTTTATGCTGGGAGAAACTTTATATTTGATTCCCCTTTTTATTATAATGATCATTTACAGTTGTCTATGAGTGGCACAAGAGGTTATCAGGATTTATTTTTAGAACAATATGATTTTGAAAGAAATGCCTCGGGAGATGTGTTCTGGGCACAACAAAGAGCTAATAATCAGGGTGGATTTTCAAGTACTTCGAATGTGGGGACAACTAAATATTGGTTAAGCTCTTGTAATGTTAAAGCGGAGCTTCCATACCTTCCTAATTTTATAAAGCTATTTTCAAATCATGGATTATTTTTTGATGAATATTTGTGGGATGATTTCAAATTAGAGTTTATTTACAATGCAGGGCTTTCTATTGAATTTGGAGATGTGTTTGGTGTGTATTTCCCATTGGTTAGAAGTAACAACATGGGTAACCTTTATGATTCATATGGAAGAGAAATCAAGTTTTCTTTAAATTTTAATCCCTTTGATAAGGGACTGAATTTATCACGTTTCTTGTAATTCATCATTTAATAAACCTAATTTATGTCAGAAATGGAAGAAGTAAAAAAAGAATCATGGTTTAAAAAATTATTTTGGCCGATCTTTTTATCTATAGGGCTTAGTAGTCTTATTTTTGCCGTGGTTTTCATTTTAGGGTTGATAGGTTTTTTATCCTTGTTCTCCGATGAGCCATTAGAGCTTGAACCAAATACCATTTTACATCTTAAATTAGATGGACCTATAAGGGAGGTTTCTAATACTGAATTGGACCCCATGACTTTTAGTTTAAATGCTCAAATAGGATTGTCTGATATTCTTTATGGTCTTGATCAGGCAGCAAAAGACAAAAATGTAAAGGGCCTTTTTATTGATATCGGGGATATTGATTGTGGAATGGCTACAGCTGAAGAGTTAAGGAAAGGGATAGATAAATTTAAGAAAAGCGGCAAATTTGTTCTTGCCTACAATTCTGGAGAGTATGTAAGTCAAAAAGCCTATTATATTTCATCAGTAGCTAATGAAACATATGCTTTTCCCAATTCAGTATTTGAGTGGAAAGGGTTAGGAGGAGAGGTGATTTTTCTTAAAGGACTTTTGGATAAGCTCGATGTTGAATTGGAGGTCATTCGTGGCACCGATAATGATTTTAAAAGTGCGGTTGAGCCTTATTTTAGAAAAAGCATGAGTGATTCAAGTCGGGTACAGGTTGAAAGATACTTAAATTCAATATGGTCTGTTTATTTGTCAGAAGTTTCCAATTCTAGAAAAATAAGTAGCGATAGCTTAAGCGAGTATGCTGAATCTCTTCGTGTGCGTAACGCAACAGATGCCATGGCTCTGAAATTAATTGATGGAACAAAGTACCGAGACGAAATTGAGAGAATATTAATGAAGAAAACAAAAGCCAAAGTGGTCAAGGATTTGGTGTTTTTTGAATTCAATAAGTATTGTAAAAAGATTTTTATTGAAAATCAAGAATTGGTCGATGTTTCAGAACCAGACATTGCAGTTATTGTCGCTGAGGGAGATATTTCAGTGGATGGATCAGGAATGTCTAGTTCTAAAATTTGTAAATATTTTTCAGAAGCGAGAAACAATAGTGATATAAAGGCGGTTGTTTTCCGTATAAATAGTCCTGGAGGTAGTGCGTTGGCAAGTGAGGAAATTTGGAGAGAGGTTTCTTTAACCAACAAAACGAAACCGGTGGTTGTTTCGATGGGTGATTTGGCAGCGTCGGGAGGCTATTATGTATCTACTGCCGCGTCTCGTATTTTTGCAAACCCATCGACTATTACAGGATCAATTGGTGTTTTTGGAGTGATTCCTTACACGGGTAAAATGTTTGAAAATAAGTTGGGTATTGAATTTGATTATGCGAGTACAAATTCTCATGCCGTTTTCTCTTTGAATAAAAAACTATCTGATGAAGAGTTAAAAATCACTCAGGAAGAGGTAGACGATATTTATCAATTGTTTTTAAGGCGTGTTGGAGAGGGGAGAGAGATGAAAGTAGAGGATGTTCATAAAATTGCAAGAGGAAGGGTATGGACTGGAGAAGATGCCTTAGTTAATGGATTGATTGATGAACTGGGTGGATTGAATGAGGCCATTGCTTACACTAAAAAGAAGATTGGTTCTAAAGGCGAATTAATGCTTTACTTTCCAAAAGTGAAGGCAAATAAGCTGGAAAGCTTTATTGAGATGATTGATGAGGAGGAAAGTGCGAGCTTAAAAAGTAATTCAATTTTTAGTCATCCGTATATTCAGGAAATTGGATTTACTGTTCAAAAGATAGAGGCCCTTAAAGGCATTCAAATGCGACTGCCTTATGATGTTAAGATTGATTGATCTTAATAGAGTTTCGGGTATTTTAAGGGGTCTGTTTCATTCATGATTGCGTAAACGCCTTCAATGATATCATCTACATTGGGTTTTGAGAAATAATCGCCATCGGTTCCATAAGCAGGTCGATGGTCTTTTGCACTCAATGTTTGTGGTGCAGAATCCAAATGGAAAAACGCATTTTGCTCAACTAAAATTTTATCCAACATGTACCCAGTAGCTCCACTACTGACATCTTCATCAACGATTATAAGTCTATTTGTTTTCTCTATGGATTTACTTATTACATGATTAATATCAAAAGGAATAAGAGTTTGTACATCGATTAGCTCTATAGATATATCCATTTGTTTGAGTGTCTTTTCTGCAATCTCACATAAATTAAATGTGGATCCGTAAGAAACGAGTGTTATATCATTTCCTTCTTTTACAAGTTCAGGTATCCCTAAAGGTTCATTGAAATCACCTAAATTATTAGGAAACTTTTCTTTTGTTCGGTAACCATTTAGTGGTTCTACAACCAAAGCCGGTTCATCAGAAACTAATAATGTGTTGTAAAATCCAGCAGCTTTTGTCATATTTCTTGGAACACAGATGTTAATTCCACGGAGTGCATTTACAATAACCCCCATAGGTGAGCCACTGTGCCAAATACCTTCAAGTCGATGGCCTCGCGTACTGATTATTAATGGTGCTTTTTGGCCCCCTTTGGTACGATACTGAACTGTTGCAAGATCATCTGACAGTACTTGAATTGCGTAAAGCAGGTAATCGAGATATTGAATTTCAGCAATGGGTCTTAATCCTCTCATTGCCATTCCAATACCTTGACCAATGATGGTGCATTCCCGAATTCCTGTATCAAATACACGTTCTTCACCAAACTGCTCTTGTAATCCCTCAAGTGATTGATTGACTCCACCAATCTTACCTGCATCCTCACCAAAAATCAATAACTCAGGAACCTTTTCAAGTTGCTTTTTGAAGTTTTCTCTTAATATGATTCTACCATCTTCCATCTTGGCGTCATCATTATAAGTTGCGGGTATATGTTTTGCTTTTAGAACACTTTCTGCGGATTCGGAATACAAATGCGAGCTGTATCGATTGTTTGCTTTGTTCAGGATCGATTTTACCCAGGCCGAAAGCTTTTGCTTTTCATTATGATCCTCATTGCTTACCATTCGCAAAACTTTTCTTACGATAGATAAAATGTCTTTTCTTATGGGTTCGTATGCTTTTTCAAGCCCTTCAATTTCTTTTTCAATAAAAACTTTTTGAGAGCTAACTTGAGCGAGGTTTTTTAATAAAGAACAAGCTTCATTTAGATCAATACTAATGTCAGCTGTGTATCGTTTCCAGGAGGTGTTTTTTGCATCTCTAATTTTTTTCTTGGAGTCAGCTTGAATTTTTTCTAATTCATCTAGGGTTGCAATAACATTTCCATTGGCATTAAAGTCAAGGATCCATGACTTGAATTTTTCAATACAATCGAAGTCTTTTTCCCATTGAAGTCTTTCGGGACTTTTGTATCTTTCATGAGATCCAGATGTTGAATGTCCCTGAGGCTGATTTACCTCTTTAACATGAATTAAAACTGGAACGTGTTCTTCTCTAGCAAGCCTGACTGCTTTTTCATAGGTTTCGCAAAGGTGAGGGTAATCCCATCCTCTTGTTACGAATATTTCATATCCGTCCTTAGTCTCCGTGCGTTGCATACCGGCGAGAGCATCTGAAATAGATCCTTTTGTGGTTTGGTATTTTCGAGGCACTGAAATCCCGTAACCATCATCCCAAACAGACATGACTAATGGAACTTGCATTACTCCAGCTGCGTTTATAGATTCCCAAAAAGGTCCTTCAGATGTTGACGCATCCCCTATAGTTCCAAAGGCAACCTCGTTGCCATTGTCTGAGAACTTTTTTGTTTTCGTCAGGTCATTTAAATGACTATTCGTTCGATATACTTTTGAGGCTTGAGCTAAACCTACGAGGCGAGGCATTTGACCTGCAGTAGGAGAAATGTCCGAGCTGCTATTTTTTTGAGCCATAAGGTTTTTCCAATCCCCTGACTCATCTAAATTTCTAGTAGCGTAATGCCCTCCCATTTGACGCCCGGCAGATTGAGGTTCTATTTCAACATCGGTATGCGCGTACAATCCAGAAAAGTACTGCTCAACAGTAAGCTCTTCTATAG
>DAIPZI010000011.1:0-17934 GCA_036782275.1 Crocinitomicaceae bacterium | reverse complement strand
TCTTCTCTTCTCTTAAAAACAAACTATTTGGACCACCTGTCGATTATAAAGAATTGATAAAAAATGGTGCCATTATAGTGGATGTACGATCACCTCAAGAATTTAGGTCAGGTCATGCAAAAAAAAGTAAAAATATTCCCTTGCCTGAATTGAAAACAAAAATAAAAACCCTCAAAGATAAAGACGTTATATTAGTGTGTAAATCGGGTGCAAGAGCAGGAATGGCCAAATCAACGCTAAAGAAAGAAGGAATTATTGCTCATAATCTTGGACCTTGGCAAAAAGCACAAAACCTATAACTCTTAAATCAAAAATTGAAATAAATCGGGCTTATCATTCAGGTATTCTCCGAAAAAATTGAATGACTTCATTTTGTCCATAAGCGGGGCCAATCCGTTATGCTGACCTAGCTCTATACCTACAACCGCAGGTGCATCAGTCCTGCTTTGCTTTTTAGAATATTCAAAATGAGTAATGTCGTCTTCAGGCCCTAGCACTTTTTCTATAAAATCTTTTAAAGCTCCCGCCCTCTGAGGAAAACGAACTACAAAATAATGCTTCATTCCGGCATGTAATAGGGCCCGTTCTTTAATTTCTTCTGTTCGGGTAATGTCGTTATTGCTTCCGCTAAGCAGGCACACAACATTTTTTCCTGCAATTTCATCTTGATACTGATCCAAAACAGCAACAGTCATTGCTCCCGCGGGCTCCACTACAATGGCATCTTTATTATACATGTCTAAAATGGTTTGGCATATTTTGCCTTCATGAACCCGAGCCATGCCATCAAGGTGCTTTTGGCAAAGCTCAAAATTGAGATTTCCCACCTTCTTTACCGATGCACCATCTACAAATTTATCAACCGTTTTAAGTGCTGTATTTGTTCCGTTTTCAATGGAAAGCGACATAGAAGGCGCACCCTTAGGTTCGACGCCGATGATTTTTGTTTGAGGGGACAACTCCTTAAAAACACTAGATATTCCAGAGGCTACTCCTCCCCCACCAACAGGAAGGAAAAGGACATCAATCCCCACGTCAGACTGCTCAAGAATTTCAAGAGCGATGGTAGCCTGTCCCTCAATCACCTTTTTATCGTCAAACGGATGAATAAAGTATCGTTCATTTTGTTCGCAATAGCTTCTAGCCTCCTTTGACGCATCATCGAAGGTGTCTCCTGTAAGGATGACCTCGACAAATTTCCCTCCAAACATCTGAACCTGCTCAATTTTTTGCTTTGGCGTAGGTATTGGCATAAAAATGACTCCGTTAATTTTCAGCTTAGAACAAGAATATGCAACCCCTTGAGCATGGTTGCCTGCACTGGCACAAACTACACCCTTCCTCAATTCGCTTTTAGTTAGACTCGATATTTTATTATAGGCTCCACGTATTTTATAGGACCTAACCTGCTGAAGGTCTTCCCGCTTAAAATAAATAGATGAAGCATACTTCCTTGATTGGGTTTCATTAATTACTAAAGGTGTTTTTAAAGCTACTCCTTCCAGATTTGAGGAGGCCTCATTAACCTTTTCAAGGTTTACCTTATACATGTACTTCTTGGTTTTCTCCTATTGACATGACCGAGCGTAATTTTCTTCCTACATTTTCAATAGCGTGATTCTCAATTGCTGAATTCACATCAGACAGATTATATTTTGTCAATACCGAAGAGTCTGTATACTTTGACCCGATGATATTTGGACCCAATTCTTTCATAAAATCGATAAGTAATGGCCGACAAGCATGGTCAAATAAATAACATCCATATTCTGCAGTATCAGAAATGATTCTATTCATCTCATATAATTTTTTTCTTGCTACAGTATTGGCAATTAATGGGAGCTCATGTAGCGACTCGTAATAAGCTGATTCCTCTTTAATTCCGGCTGAAACCATTGTTTCAAAAGCCAATTCAACGCCCGATTTAATAAATGCCAACAATAGGATTCCGTGATCAAAATAGCTTTGGTCTGACAAGCTAACATTCAAGGATTCGGTCCTCTCAAATTCAGTTTCAAGCGTTTGAGCCCTCCATGTTAATAAGTTAATATCATCGTTCATCCAATCTCGCATCATTTCAGAAGAAAATTCTCCAGACATTATACGTTCCATATGCTTTTCAAACAAAGGCCTCATGGTCGTCTTGAGTGACTCAGATAGCTCGAAAACCTTTACCCTGTTTTCATCAGATACACGAGAAAGCATTTGCGTTAATCCTCCTTTCTTTAATTCCTCAGACATTGCCTCCCAACCATATTGGATGAGTTGAGCGGCATAGCTAGGCGCAATACCTTGCTCAATCATTTTATCAAAAGCCAATATAGACCCTGATTGCAGCATCCCACATAATATCGTTTGTTCTCCCATAAGATCCGATTTAACTTCAGCCACAAAAGAGGAGTGCAAGACACCAGCATGGTGACCTCCCGTGGCATACGCATAAGCCTTTGCCCATTCAAACCCCGTTCCCTTTGGATCGTTCTCCTGATGCACTGCTATTAAGGTCGGCACACCAAAACCTCTCTTATATTCTTCTCTAACTTCCGAGCCCGGCGACTTAGGTGCCATCAGAATAACGGTAAGGTCTTCGCGAAAAGTCATTCCCTCTTCTACGATATTGAATCCATGAGAATACGAAAATGTGGCACCATGCTTCATTAACGGAATCGCTTTATTTACAACCTCGGTATGTTGTTTGTCTGGTGATAGGTTGATGACAAGGTCTGCGATTGGCAACAATTCCTCATAAGTACCCACCCTAAAGTCATTTCTAAGGGCATTTTGATAAGAATTCCTTTTAGCTTCAATCGCTTCTGTTCTTAATGCATAGGAAACATCCAGTCCAGAATCTCTCATGTTCAATCCCTGATTCAATCCTTGAGATCCACAACCAATAATGACTACTTTTTTGCCTTTTAGGACGGCTATTCCATTGACAAATTCTAAGCTGTCAAGAAAGTCACATTTTCCCAGCTGCTGTTTTTGCTGTTTTTCTGATAAACTGTTGAAATAATTTTTCATTTCGATGTATATTAAGTGTTTTCTAATTCATTTACTATTGAGGTCAATGTCCTCATTGGTTTGGTGATGGCCACTCTTCCTGATCTCACAAATTCGAGAATTCCAAATGGCTCGAGCTCATCAAATAATTTTTGTGTTTCTTCTTTATGCCCTGTTTTTTCAATCACTGTGAATTGAGTTTCTACGCTAAGTACTCGGGCATGATGAGATCGAACGATATGCTCGGCATCTCCTCCTTGAAGTAAAATACTTGTAGGCACCTTAAACAGAGCTATTTCCTGATAAATCACCTCATCGTCTTGATGATAAACGGCCTTTATGACTTCAACTTGTTTTTCTAGCTGAAGAGTTACTTTTTGAACGGTGTCTTCTGTCTCAGTAACTACAATGGTATATCGATGAATATCCTTAACCTCACTGTCTGAGGCAGCAATGCTTTCAATGTTTATTTTTCGCCTTGTAAAAACAATGGTCACTCGATTTAAAAGACCAACCATGTCCTCCGTAAAAACGGAGATCGTATATCTTTTCTTCATTTTTTTTATTTAAGTCTGATTTCTGAAACTGAGGCACCAGTTGGAATCATTGGAAAAACATTGTTTTCTTTTCCAACCTTTACTTCAAGGAAAAAAGCACCGTCGAAATCTAGCATTTCTTGAACAGCCCTATTTAATTGTTTTCGCTCTGTTACTTTTTTAGTTTTAATATCGTAGCCCTCCACTATTTTTTGAAAATCCGGATTGATCATCGTTGTTGAAGCATATCTCTTGTCAAAAAAAAGCTCTTGCCATTGGCGAACCATTCCTAAAAACTCATTGTTGAGCACTACTATCTTAACAGGGATTTTCGTTTGAAAAATAGTTCCAAGCTCCTGAATGGTCATCTGAAACCCACCATCACCGATTACAGCAACAACCTCTCTTTGGGGCTTGGCAAACTTTGCCCCTATAGCCGCAGGCAGACAAAATCCCATAGTACCCAGTCCCCCTGAAGTAATTAACGATCTACTCTGTTTGAATTTGGCATATCGGCAAGAAACCATTTGGTGTTGACCTACATCTGTAACCATTATCGCTGTTCCACCGGTATGGTCATTCACCGATCGTATCACCTCGCCCATTGTCAGTTCTCCTTGACTTGGGTTCAATTCTGATTTGACAACTTCGTTGAATTCATCAAATTCAAGCTTTCGAAATTCCTGGAGCCATTCCTTGTGTTCTTTTTTACCTAGCTGTTCTGTTAAGGCAATAAGAGATACTTTTGCATCACCCAAAATGGCCACATCCGTTTTTACATTTTTGTCAAGCTCCGCCGGATCAATTTCCATATGAATCACCTTAGCTTGTTTTGCATATCGAGATAGGTCCCCTGTAACACGATCATCAAAACGCATTCCAACAGCAATTAAAACATCGCACTCATTCGTGAGCTTATTTGGAGCATAATTTCCATGCATACCTAGCATACCAACATTCAAATAATGATTTGAATCCAAAGCAGACAAGCCCATTATCGTCCAAGCAGATGGCAATTCAGCCTTTTCTATAAAGTCTTTGAACTCTCTTTCGGCTCCAGAAAGAATTACACCTTGTCCAAACAAAACCAATGGACGCTTGGCGGCATTAATCATCGAAGCAGCTTCTTGAATTTTCGATAAATCTATCGAGGGACAAGTCACGTAGCTCCTCATTCCAGTAAATGGCTTATAATCAAAATTAAGCATCTCAAATTGAGCATCTTTGGTGATGTCCACCAATACAGGGCCAGGCTTTCCTGTTTTAGCTATATAAAATGCTTTTGCAATGGCCCCTGGTATTTCTGAAGCTCTAGTAACCTGATAATTCCATTTGGTGACCGGCATAGATATACCAATAACATCCGTTTCTTGAAATGCATCTGTTCCTAGTAATGGACTTGCTACTTGACCAGTGATGCATACCAAGGGTGTCGAATCAATTTGTGCATCAGCAATCCCCGTAATTAAATTTGTAGCTCCTGGACCGGAGGTGGCAAGACACACACCCACTTTTCCAGATGCCCGAGCATATCCCTGAGCGGCATGTGTTGCCCCCTGTTCGTGTCTAACCAGTATATGCTTAAGTTCATTTTCATAATCATATAATGCATCATAAACAGGCATAATGGCTCCTCCGGGATAACCAAAAATCAAATCTACGCCTTCTTTTAATAACGAATGAACTACAGCTTGTGCCCCACTCATGAATTGATCGGTAGTTCTTTTTGGGTTTTTTTTTAATATGGCTGTTTCCATAGTTTAAAATTTATCAGTTACGCATCCTTCAGAGGCGGACGAAACCATTTTGGCATATTTATACAATGAACCTTTGGATACTTTCAAATCTGGTTTTATCCACCTTGACTTTCTATCATACAATTCAGCATCAGAAACTTCAATAGTTATGGTATTCGATTCAGCATCAATGGTAATAATGTCTCCATCTTTAACCAAGGCAATGGGGCCTCCCTCTTGCGCTTCAGGTGAAATATGTCCAACAACAAATCCATGGGTTCCTCCTGAAAACCTTCCATCTGTAATTAAAGCAACATCATTACCAAGACCAGCTCCAATAATTGCAGCAGTCGGTTTTAACATTTCAGGCATTCCTGGTCCACCTTTTGGGCCTTCATAACGAATAACCACGACCATTCCTTTTACAACTTCACCATTACGAATGCCCTCATTTGCAGTATATTCAGAATTATAAACTTTTGCCTTTCCACTAAAAGAGAGCCCTTCCTTTCCTGTTATTTTAGCCACAGCGCCATTTGGTGAAAGATTGCCTTTTAATATTCGGATATGCCCACTTTCTTTGATGGGTGATTCAATTGATTTCAAAACCTCCTGCCCCGGTCTTAAGCCTGGAACATCTGCAAGATTTTCAGCTAAGGTTTTCCCTGTAACAGTTAAACAATCTCCGTGGAGCATGCCTTTGCTTAGCATATATCTCAATACCGCTGGAACGCCTCCCACATCGTGAAGGTCTTCCATTAAAAATTTGCCACTTGGCTTTAGATCTGCAAGAAAGGGAGTCTCATCCGAAATACGTTGAAAATCATCTAAAGTGAAATCTACATCGGCAGCATCTGCAATGGCAAGAAAATGTAAAACTGCATTGGTTGAACCACCAAGAACAGTGACCAATCGAACCGCATTCTCAATGGATTTTTTACTTACAATATCCTTAGGTTTGATATCGTTTTGAATAAGATGGCTTAAAACCTCACCTGCCGCAGTACTTTCCTCTCGCTTGGCCTCACTCATTGCCGGATTTGAAGAATTATAAGGCAAAGACATGCCCAAGGTTTCTATCGCTGCTGCCATTGTGTTCGCCGTATACATCCCACCACAAGCTCCTGCTCCTGGACAAGCCTCTTTGATGATTTTTTTGTATTTCGACTCAGTGATTGTTCCTGCATTTCGCTGTCCCCATGCTTCAAATGCAGAAACCACATCCAGTTTCTTACCTTCATGGCAGCCAGAAGAAATCGTTCCACCATAAAGTAAAATACTTGGACGATTCAATCTGAGCATCGCGATTAAAGCACCGGGCATATTCTTATCACAACCCACAACCGTAACCAACGCATCATAGGACATTCCTTCTACAACAGTTTCCATCGAATCAGCAATAATATCTCTTGAAGGCAAGGAAAATCGCATTCCTGGAGTTCCCATTGATATTCCATCACTTACTCCAATGGTATTAAAAATCAATCCGACAAGGTCCTTGTTTTGGGTACCGTTCTTTACCAACTTTGCGAGATCATTAAGGTGCATATTACAGGGGTTTCCTTCGTATCCTGTGCTCGCAATGCCAACGAAAGGTTTATTGAAATCTTCTTCAGTCAGTCCAATGGCATGAAGCATTGCTTGTGCGGCTGGCTGAGAATCATCCTGTGTAACTCGACAACTGTATTTGTTTAATTTCATTTTAGACCAATTCAAAGTTTTTATATTCTTTTTTCTGCACCCTATTTTTATAAGCCCTAGATAGCTCAAACCCTATTGTTTGCTCCCATGGAAGTTTAAAGAAGTTACCGTCAATACTTTTTATACCTGCTACCTCAGCGGCTGTCCCTGTAAAAAAAGCACCATCCGATTGGTAGACCTCTTTTGGGGTGAAATACTTTTCTACTACCTGATATCCAAGTTCCTTTGCCAACTCAAAAATGGTTTGCCTGGTTATCCCTTGTAGGATATTTCCCTTAGGAGCAGTGAATAATATGTTGTCTTTTTCGTAGAAAAAGTTTGCCCCTGAGCCCTCAGCCACATAACCATTCATATCAAGTAACAATGCCTCGTCATAACCGGCTCTTTTCGCTTGATTTGTAGCGAGTATAGAATTCGTGTAGTGGCCCGTAACCTTTGCCTCGACAAAACATGATTTTGGATTTGGCCTTTGGAATGATGAAGTCATCACATCGAGCTGCCCATCACCGAGGTATCTTCCCCACTCCCATGCACAAAGCAATACATGGCTTTGACTTTCAGTTTGCAGCGACATGTTTTCCCCCAAATAAACTAAGGGCCTTATGTAGGCATTTTCTAAATTATTTCTCTCCAGAAGCTCATAAGATAATTTTATTAATTCATCGACAGTGTACGGGAGATTGATATCCATTTTAGTCGCTGAATAATGAAGTCTCTCAAAATGCTCTCTTGCCTTAAAGATCAATGCTCCATCCTCAGTTTTATATGACCGAATACCCTCAAAAACGCCTAGACCATAATGTAAAGTTTGGCTGTAAAGAGACGCCGATGTTTCTTTTGATTTGACCCATTCACCATCCAAATAGACAACTGTGTTTTTACTGTAATACATAATTTTGTTTTTCTTTTTATCAAAAAAAGCCATCCTTTCGGACGGCTCTAAGCTATTTTTAAATACCATCCAAAGATCAATTGCTTAATGCAATGATTTTAATAATCTCTTCTATGATAGTGTTATTCTCCATTATGAAAACAAAGGTATTTGGCTCGTTCAATAAAAAATATGACAAAAATCATATTTTAAAAAAAAGTACTAAATAATGATTTGGATTGAATTATTAATAGATAAAATTCTAATTTCATAGAAATAAACAGCCTATGTATTCTAAAATCAACATCTTCATTTTTATTCTAATTTCTCAAATCAGTTTTGCTCAATTTACATCTTCCAACCTTCCCATTATAAGCATTGACACAGACGATGAAGATATTCCTGATGAACCTAAAATAAACGGTACAATGGGCATCATTTATGATGCCAATGGTGGCATTAATTCAATTGCAGATCCATTTAATCATTACAACGGAAATATCGGTATTGAAACCCGTGGTAATTCAACACAGGGATTTGATAAAAAAACCTATTCACTTGAATTAAGAACAGCAACAAACCAGGATACTTCTGTGAACCTTTTTGGTATGGGTGGTGAAGAGGACTGGATATTACATGCAATGGTTATCGATAAATCTCAAGTACGGATTCCAATGAGTTTTCATTTGGCTCAGCAAATGGGCCAGTATGCGTCAGAATGGAAATATGTGGAGCTTGTCCTAAACGGAGATTATCGTGGGATTTATATTTTAGTTGAGAAAATAAAAAGGGATAAAGACCGAGTGGATATTGCAAAACTAGATGAGGATGATTTGGCGGGAGATTCTTTAACTGGCGGCTATATTTTAAGAATGGACTGGCTTGATAATCCTCAAGGCTTCGCTTCCAATTACAATTCTCAAGGAGGAAATCCCATGTTTTTCCAATGGTATTATCCAAAAGCAAATAAAATCAAACCACAACAAGCATCCTATATTGAAGGGTGGATGGATGAATTTGAAGAAGCCTTATATGCCAATGACTATATGAATAGTTTAGGCAATCGTTATACCGATTACATTGATCTCAATTCATTCACGGATTTTTTATTAATCAATGAATTCAGTAAAAATTCAGATGGATATAAGCTCAGTTCATATGTTCACAAAGAAAAAGATAGTAATGGAGGAAAGCTCGTGGCCGGACCTATTTGGGACTTTGACCAAACCTACGGGGTTTCTTTGGTCTGCTCGAACCATATTTACACAGGATGGACCTACCTTCAAAATCAAGATTGCTGGGATTTAGAATCAATGCCCATGTGGTGGCAAAGTATGATGGAAGACCAAGTATTCCAAAATCGGTTAAAATGCAGGTGGACTGAATTTCGATCCACATTCATGCATACTGACAGCGTAGTCAATTGGATTTTACAAGACACAACTTATTTATCTAGTGCCATTGCAAGAAACTTTGAAAAATGGGACGGATTTATTGGAGAGTCTATTTGGATTGAGCCACAACCCATTCCACAATCCTATGAGGAAGAAATCAGTACAATGATTAATTGGATTACAAATAGGCTAAACTGGATGGACAATAATATGCCAGGTGATTGCGCAAATGACACAGATCTATCTTTGGACGATATAAATTCGAAATTGAATATTTACCCCAATCCGGTACAAGACATTCTTTACTTTGAATTTGAGCCTAATAGTAAGGTGACGCTTTCAGATCTTAATGGAAAACCAGTGTATAAGTCTACAACTATTAACAAGCGCTCTCAGATGAGTTTAAAACACCTCTCTTCAGGGACTTATTTCATTCACCTAAAGCATGATGATAAGGTTGCTGTGAAAAAAATAATAATTCTTTAATATCTCAGACTATCTAATCGAACAATAGTTAAGTATTCTTGGTTAGTTTTGTACTGTTCGTCGTTACGAACACACAATCGCGAATAAGAGTTAAAATATGTCACAGATTCAATACGTGGAAGATCAAATTCTTCCTTTAAGAAATCAATTACAAAATCACGGACTTTATCATCAATTGAAGAGTATAAAAGATGTTCAAGCCTTTATGTCAATGCATGTATTTGCTGTATGGGATTTCATGTCTCTATTAAAGGCACTTCAAGATGATCTGACAAATACATCTGTTCCTTGGACTCCAAAGCCTAATGCCTCTTTGGCAAGATTCATTAACGAAATCGTTCATGCTGAAGAAAGTGACGTGAATGAAAAAGGAGAAGCAAAGAGTCATTTTGAAATGTATCTAGATGCTATGAAACAAATAGATGCTGATGATTCTCAAATCATAAGGTTCATTGAAAGCATAAAAGCGGGTAAATCGGTTCAAAAATCACTGGAGGAAGTAGAAATCGATTCTTCGGTTAAGGACTTTGTGAAATTTACATTTGAAACAATTGATTCTGGAAAAAGTCATTGTATTGCTGCCGCTTTTACCTTTGGAAGAGAAGACGTGATTCCTGATATGTTTATTGAAATCCTGAAAAAAGCCGACGTAGAAAATGTGCATTACAATAAGCTGAGGTATTACCTCGATCGTCATATTGAACTCGATGGAGATGAGCACGGTCCCCTTTCATTAAAAATGGTTGAAGAGATGTGCGGTGATGATTCAAGTAAATGTGATGATGTTGTAGAGATTTCAAAACAAGCATTAAAGCATCGAATATTATTATGGGACGGAATAGAGCGTTCAATCGTAGAAGCGAACAAAAAGGTTTTGATCTAAAGCAGAAAGAAGAAGAGTTTAAAAGCTAAAACCACTTGTGGTCTTGTTTCCTTTTAATTTTAACTATATTCGTTAGACCCTGCTACATGAAAAATACGTTGATTTTATATGGACTTTTGTTTCTTTATTCACCCTTATTGGGGCAAATAAACAATTTTCAACCCTGGTCCATTCAGGCCAATCTTTCTTCTAATCAAGAATTAGAAAAAAATCAGGACGTTGTTGAATATCAAGATGATTGGCAGGAAATAAAAAAAGATCGTACCCTGACATCTGCCTTATTTAAAAATTCAAAAGGCGATATCCGTGCAGAATATGCTTCACGACCCATACATTATAAAAAAAATGGAATCCTTGAAAGAATCAATCCCAAACTAAAAAAATCCAACACAGGGTATGTTGCAAACCAACAACCTTACCCCACCTATCTTCATAAGGATGGCAGCTTTTCGATGAGTATAGGGAATCACGATTTATTAACGATGGGAAAAAATATTATACTCGATAAAACTCAAGGTGAAGGCTCTTTTGATTTTCAGGATAACACGGCATACTTCGAAAACTATTTTGAAGGGATAGATAAACAAATTGTATTTTCCGAAAATAAAGTTAAATATGCCTATCGTCTAAACGAATATATCGAAAGGGATGGATCAAATTTTATTATATCAGAGTCTATAGATATTCCTTCGGAGTACCAATTGCTTGCGATGCAAAACAAGTCATATTCAAAAGATGGAATAATCTTTGGCAGTATCGCGGTAATAAACAAGGATGGTTATCAAATTGCCGAAATAAAACCATTACTGTGCTTTGACTATCAAAAGAATTACACGCTTGGAGGCTATCGAATTATTAATGAAAGTAGTGGTCTAAAGTTGGAATCGTGTATACCAAATGGTTGGCTTGAAAGTGAAGAAAGGATTTATCCCGTTATTATTGATCCTGAAATATCAGGCCCAGCTGTTGAATGGAACGGAGGTGATATGCCATCCTGCCTTTTACCAAATTACAATTCTGACAGCGTTCAAGTAATTATTCCAGCGGGCGTTACAGTTAGTGGCTTTTTCATCACAGCAAGTTTTTACGCCAATCCATTTTCTCCAGCTGTTATGAGTGATGGAGTCATGAATTTTAGCACTTCATGTTCCGCTTCCCAAAATTTTACCATAACCGGTGCCAATGCCGAATTGCCAGGCACGGCGTATTTAGATAGTTTTGATCTAAAAAACCCATTGGTGTGTTGCTTTCCTGAATCTTGTAATGACACATCTGTTTATGTTACGATGAACTTAGCTCGAGGAGATTACGGGACAGGGTGTAATACCTCATATGTTTTTTATGATGACATTACTGACTGGCCTTTTAGAGTCGTGGTGTATGGGAAAACCCCTGAAGTGTATGGAAATGAATTTTATGTTTCCCAATCATCTATTTGTGCAAATACGTGTACATTTAATGCCACGGGCTATGCCCGATATGGCGTTGCCCCATATACCTTTTCACATCCGTGGACGACTGAAGTAATTACGATTGGAGAAAATACAGGGTGTGGAGCGGGTGCTACAAACAATATTTTTACTTTAACCATTCCTGATTGCCCCATTTATTGTGATGAAGATTATACTGAGTTAGATGTGCCTCCACCTGTAATTACAGATGCTTGTGGACAAAGCATTTTAAATATACCAAACAATTCAAAGCCGATTGACCCTACTCCAAATGTTGATACAAACTATGAAGAAGTGTATTGTAGTGGGGAGTCAATTGATATTGGATTAAGCAGCTGTCTTGATGGAGGAGTAGTTCAATATTATGGTAATAATCTAAACGGCTTTGGACAGATTTCTTTATTAGCGGAAAACAACACTGAAAGCTCGATCAATCAAACTTATTATACCTACGCTTCTCTTGACGGTTGTTTTTCAGACACCACTGAAATCAATATTTCTATAGTTCCAAACCCACAAGCTCAAATTCAATTTAGCTCTAATCCCCTGGTTGTAAATATAGAACTTGAGGCGGCTGATCTTTCATCAACTTCTACCAATTCCGTTGATTCTTGGAATTGGACTCTTGATGACTCAGAGGTATCATCCGACAGCTTGTATATTGGTTCATTTGCAATCCCAGGCTCATACGACATTTGTCTTAGCATCATGGATGAAAACGGTTGTACCGATCTTATCTGTGAGGCATTGTTGGTCGTGCCTGCAGAGCTACAAAACATCAATGTAATTACACCCAATGATGATGATATTAACGATAAACTTGAATTTCAATATTTAGAATTTTATCCCGAAAACGAAATTTATATTTTTAATCGTTGGGGGAACCTTGTATACTCTGCCGAATCATATGACAATTCCTGGTCAGGAGATGAGCTTAATGAAGGTACTTATTTTTACATTTTAAAAATCAGTGGTATAGAGAAAACCTATTCTAGCTTTTTTCAGCTCATAAAATAAATCCTTTATTGGACAATTTCTCTCGTACATTTTGATTTGTTTTCCTTATTTTTGAAAACAAAAAAAATTAAAATGAAAACCCTCCTATTTATTTTCGCCCTAATATGTGGCATTTCAACAACATTTTCTCAATTTGCTATCGATGTTCAGGCCAAAGGGTCTGCTAATTCAACTTGGTTACTGAATAAAAACATTTCTGACCTTGGTGCCAGCCAGGATTATGCCATGGGTTGGGGATCAACTTATGGAATTGCTGCTAATGTTTATGCAGGAATCATTGGCTTAGGTATAGAATTTAATTATGCGACTCACAATGGCGCATATGAAGGTGTAATCTCTGCCGGAGATGTAACATTAGATACTTACAATTCAACTGTTAACCTAAAGGCATTACAGATTCCGTTGTTATTGAAGTTTCAAAGTGAAGGTGGTTCATACATAGAGCTTGGTCCACAGCTCACGAATATTTCGTCAGCGACCTACACTAGATCAGGAACAACTCCGATTGGAACATACGAAGATGACCCAAAAGACGTGAAAGATCAATACACTAGTTCATACCTTTCTGGTGTGTTGGGCTTTGGTGCAAAAATTCCTCTGGGTGATATCCCTCTTGGAATTTTGATTGGTGTAAGGCTTCAATATAGTTTTGGTGACCTTATGGGTGTTGATGGTCGGAATTATGCACTAGGTAGTGAAGAAGATCCATCTATATGGTATTCAACACATGAACCAACGCAAGCTATTTCAGGAGGAATAGTTTTGGGTGCGACATACACCATAAAGTAAGTTTTACTTTTTTACGTATTGGGTTAAAATGACGATTTTTTGGCCGTTAACTTTTCCCTCTATATGATCAGCATTGTCGTGAACTAGAGTAATGTTCCTAACGGCATTTCCTCGCTTGGCCGTAAATCCGGCACCTTTTACTTTTAAATCTTTAATGAGCACAACAGAATCGCCTTGAAGAAGCGTTACCCCATTAGAATCTTTATGAATCACAGCTGAGTGCTCTTCATTTTCATCTGATTTAGCCCAATTCAAGGTTTCTTCCTCTAGAAATAACATATCCAATAAATCTTGAGGCCAACCCTCTGCCTTTATACGATTAAGCATTCTCCATGCCACTACCTGAACTGCAGGAACTTCACTCCACATACTTTCATTCAAACACCTCCAATGATTAAGATTTATTTCTTCAACATCATTAATTTGTGTTCTACATGTATTACAGCTATTAATACAATGATCCACACTTGTTCCACTTTGAGGAGAAACGATCATGGTATCTAATCCTTCAGTACCTGAACACAATTCACATTGATCTGCACTTCGTTGACTCAATTGCTTCTTCATTGACATAAATTCATTTTGAGGACTAAAGATAAAATTAAGCGCTAAATATTTAGACAATTCCGCTTCATTAAATGACATCGTAACAATATTACGTTCTGACTTTGTTGCTTTGATCAAAACTAAATAGTATGAAACTACTAACCGATGACGAAAATTTCCGTGAATATCTAATGGGGTTTAATGAATTATTTGTGCGTGATATTGGAAATGAATACATCCCCACTCAAATTAAAAAACAATCGCTTAAGGAATCTGCTGAATACTTAAGTGAATATGTACATGATAATTTTAATGAAAACTCAATAGATCTTGATGCCCCTGATCAAGTTCAAGAAAAACAAGTGATTGAATACATTGAAGGTCTGTCTAGAGGGAGGATTCACTCTTTTTATGACGGTTACATGGAGTCTTACGGTGTTATAGAGGATCTTATGATATTGAATGATCACAATAGAATTGAGCTGATACATCGACTCACTGGACGTAAAATAGAATACTTAGAACTGATTAATCGAGAGGTTTACAATTAGGGTTCTGGATAATGCCCAAACCATACAGTCGCATATCCTTTGTGCATGCCGATGCCGATGGCTTCCCATTTTGAATCCCAAATATCTCCGTTGATAATCACATTATTGTGAGCTCGACTTGTTTTCCAGTTTTCTAAAGCCTCTTTTGGACTTAGCGTCTCAGTCCCCACACAGGCGATTTCATAGCCCGGATAATTATAATTTGTTAGCTCTTTAGGCTTGTCCCACATGCAGCTTGCTTTTGCATGATCCGACGTATAACAGCAGGATTTCCATTCTCCATTCTTGGACCAGCTATGTGCATTGCATTTATTCTTATCGGGATGGTTTTGAGCCAAATCTCGACTGTGTATTTGTGCCACCGTTATTAATGATTTTGACAACGGAATTACAGAAAGGTTTTTACTCTTTCTATACTCCATTAATAAATTGTACAGCTCTTTTTCATTTTTTGTCAGCTCTTGAGAATTGGCAAAAAATACACAAAAAATTACGGCTAAAAGTAAAAGTGGTTTTCTCATTAAAACAAATGGAAGACAGGGATAAGCTATTTTGTTTTTTCCTTCATGATCTGCCTTCTCAAGGCCTCAACAGCAACATTAGTTGCCTCTTCAAAGCTTTTACATTGTTTCTTCGCAAACATCTCTTTTCCGGGCACATGCAATTTAATCTCAGCTATTTTATTCTCTTTCTCACGATCCTTATCAAGTCTTAAATAAACTTCAGCAGATACGATTTGATCATTAAATTGTTCTAGTTTATTGAGCCTCTCTTGAATGAATGACAATAACTTCTGATCTGCTTTAAAATGAATGGCGTGCATTTGAGTATCCATGCTTAATTGGTTTTGTGCCCACGCGGGTGAGCTTGTGAATAAATCGAATTTAACTGCGCAAACGAGTTGTGTGTATACACCTGAGTGGCTGCAAGGTTGGCATGACCTAATAAATCCTTAAGTGTTTCCAAGCCTGTTCCCCTGTTTAGCATATGCGTTGCAAAAGTATGTCGTAAAATGTGTGGACTCTTTTTATCTAAACTCGTTACCTCTCCAAGATAATAATTTATTTTTCTATATGCAAAGGTTGGATATAGTTTATTCCCACTATTAAGCACCAAAAGAAAATTATTATTTTGTGCGACTTCTTCTCTTAAGATGGTGTATGATTTAATCTGTTTAACGAGACCATCAGAAATAGGAATAATTCGTTCTTTATTTCTTTTTCCTAGAACCTTAATTTGATTTCCTTGAACATCATTGATTGTCAATCCAATTAATTCACTTAATCGAATTCCAGTTTGATAAAACAACTCTAACATTAATGCATCGCGCTGTCCATTAAAATCGTCTGTGAACAAATGCTCCATATTGGGCATTGAAAGCTCAGATTCTTTCGCGAAAACAGGCAAGTGTTTTTCACTTTTTGGTCCTTTGACTTTGGTCATAGGTGAATGGTTCACCACTCCTTCTTTTCGAAGCCACTTATAAAATGTTCTTAATGAGGCGAGTTTTCTATTTACAGATTTATTTTTCATCCCTCCTTCTATCAGATACACAATCCAAGACCTAATAAATGAAGATGATAATTCCGAAAACTCAGAGATTTTGTCTAACTCAGCGAATTCTTTAAACGCATCAAGATCTTGTCGATACGCCAATACAGTATGATTGGAATACCGCTTTTCAAATTGAAGATATGAGATGAATTTATCGAACATAAAAAAAGGAGTCTAATGACTCCTTTCTTTAACGTATATTTTCTAAGAAGGTTACCCTTCTAATGATTGCATTCTTTGCTTGTATGAAGCGCGAATTATTTGTTGTCTTTTTGTAATTGAAGGCTTTTCAAATTCTTTTCTTCCTCGCAATTGTAACATCACTTTGGTTTTTTCGAATTTCTTCTTGTACTTTTTTAAAGCTCTTTCGATGTTTTCGCCTTCTTTTATTGGTATAATTAACATAATAACGGATATTTTAATTTATATCGGACTGCAAAGATAAGCTATTTTATAAATGTTCCAACAAATTATTTCAAAATTTCTCTTGAAATCACAATTTTCTGAATCTCAGACGTTCCCTCACCAATCGTCATAAGCTTAGAATCTCGTAAAAACTTCTCTGCTGGATACTCTTTGGTATACCCATATCCACCCATAATCTGTACGGCTTCATTACCACATTTCACAGAAACTTCAGAAGCAAAGTACTTTGCATAAGCCCCTTCTTTTGTTACTGGTTTTTTATTGTTTTTTAGGTATGCCGCTTGAAAAGTTAAAAGCTCTGCAGCCTCTATTTCAGTTGCCATATCAGCCAGCTTAAAGGCGATTGCTTGAAATTTACCAATTGGTTTTCCAAACTGCTCCCTTTCTTTAGCATATTGAACCGATGCCTCGTATGCCCCTCTGGCCACTCCACAGCTCAAAGAAGCAATAGAAATTCGGCCTCCATCAAGAACCTTCATTGCCTGCTTAAACCCTTCTCCTACATTTCCAATCACATTTTCATTTGGAATACGCACGTTATCGAAAATAAGCTCTGCCGTTTCACTTGCACGAACCCCCAATTTGTCTTTTATTTTCACAGCAGAAAAACCAGGCGTGCCTTTCTCAACAATAAATGCAGTAATCCCATTACTGTCTAATAAATCTCCTGTTCGAATCAATACGACTGCAACATCTCCAGAAAGACCATGAGTAATCCAATTTTTTGTTCCATTTAGTACCCATTCATCTCCATCCTGAACCGCTGTTGTTTTCATACGCATTGCATCAGAACCGGTGTTGGCCTCTGTTAAACCCCAGGCACCAATCCACTCTCCACTTGCAAGCTTAGGAAGATATTTTTTCTTTTGAGCTTCATTGCCATGATACAAAATATGTCCAGTACATAGTGAGTTGTGGGCAGCAACGCTTAGCCCTATTCCACCACAAACCTTACCCAATTCCATAAGGGCCGTCGCATATTCGAAATAACTA
>DAIPZI010000010.1:16543-18107 GCA_036782275.1 Crocinitomicaceae bacterium | reverse complement strand
ATTGAAATTCCATATATGATGGCATTACGAATTCCCGCAGCTTTAGACTTACTCTGTTTTGTGAAGAAGCTTACTGTCATTGGTATCATAGGAAATACACAAGGAGTTAGAAGTGCGGCGAAACCACTTAAAAATGATAGGAAGAAAATCAGCCACATGGATTTTCCCTCTTCTTCTTCTTCTTCTTCTTGCTTGTCTTCTTTTTCAACTTTATCACTTTTAGTAGGAGCCGTAGGCGTCTCGGTCACTGATTCAATGGTATCTGAAATAGCTGTAACGCTTGTTGTGTCTTCCTGGTTCTTGGTATTATCGGTATCCTCACCTCGAAGCTCCATTTCGGGACCACATTTCTTCACTTTAAACTCAAATGGAACCTCGTGCTCCGGGAGGCATTTACTTGAATCACAGGTTTGAAATGAAAAAACACCTTTTAATGTATAATCTTTGAATGATTTTGAGGTAACTTTTCTAGTGAGAGTGAATTTATGATGGTGATAACTTAGTGTTTCTTCTGCCTCCTCATCATATTCAATAATAGGTTTAGGCTCAATTAAACGTGAAACAGTATAGTTGGAGCTCTTATTCAAAAGAATATTTGAAGGGATAGAAAATGATTCTTCAGGTAATACATGTGAATTTATATGCCAACCGTCAACAATATCAACATCCACAATAATAGACAATTCACAATCGTTTTGTTCCAATCGAATTGAAGATTTGACTTTGTCTTCGGGGTTTTGCATTTGAGCATATAACCCATTCGTAGTAACGGTAAAAATCACCAAAAGGAAGAGTGAAATAAATTTAATCATCTATGTTTAGTTTTATTGAGAGTTCTTCGTCGATAGGAGGAAGGCACATCTCATCATTGCATATCATGTAAGTAACTGTAATAATTGCAGAGCACTCTTTTTTCAATTTAAGTTGTTGTTCTGCCAAATAATTTTGTTCAAAGATAAAAACATCAGAATCAAAATTGGCATCAAAATATTTAACTGCAGTATATTTTTCAACAAATCCTTTTTTTATTTTAAATCCTTTTGATTTTTTCGTTTCGATTTCAACAGGAATAGGTCCTGCCTCTATAGGAGTCATAGAAGAGTATAGGTGCCACCCTTGTTCAATTTCACCTTTTAATTGGAGTACATTTCGATTGTTGTCAAAATCCAAGATCCACTTTACATTATTTTGACCATATGAGGTACCTGCTCCTAAAAGTAGAAGCGACAATAAAACTTTCAACATAATTTAAACCAGAATTTCTTTAAGTCTATTAATTGGTATCCAAACTCCTCCCTTTAGACAAACAAATTTTGTGCCTGATGCCCAAATTGTTGTATCAACCCTTTTTATTCCATTGTCATCCTCAAATAAAATAGAAACTTTTCTTCTGTGCATATTTCCTAAAATCGTGGCTTTGTCAATTTGCTTTCGGAGATTTGGATGTTGTTTTACCCTAGATTTGTCATGAAATGGTAACGACGGAATGGTTTCTTTTTCAACGAGTAATGTTTCCATAGGGACTAATTTAGTTTCTACTAAAATAGCATAATTTCTCTAATAC
>DAIPZI010000010.1:0-16533 GCA_036782275.1 Crocinitomicaceae bacterium | reverse complement strand
AGGTAATCTTGGATCGGCAGACATTCGCTGATCTGCAAAATCCTTATTATCAAATGAAAATTTTCCTGCAATTGCAACCATCGCAGCATTGTCGGTGCAATACTCAAATTTAGGAACATGGACACTCCAACCGTCTTTTTGCTTTTCTTGTAATCTCAATCTTAATTCAGAATTGGCTGAAACACCTCCTGCAATTGCAATTTCCTTAATCCCTGTCTTTTTTGAGGCAGCTTCTATTTTACTCATTAGTATATCCACGATGGTATGCCTAATCGATGCACAAAGATCATTGAAGTTGTTTTCAATGAAATTCGCATCTTCTTTTTGCCAATCTCTTAAATTGTATAGGATAGAAGTCTTAAGGCCGCTAAATGAAAAATCCAATTCAGATACCTTTGGTTTTGAGAATTTGAATTTATCAGGGTCACCTAAGTCGGCATATTGATCGAGTTTAGGTCCTCCAGGGTAGTCAATCCCTAACATTTTTGCTGCTTTATCAAAGGCCTCTCCTGCAGCATCATCAATGGTTGTGCCAATTACTTGCATGTCATAGGGGCTGTCTACTTGGACAAGCTGAGTGTGTCCACCTGAAACGGTGAGGCATATGAAAGGGAATTTTGGACTAGGATTATTTTCATCAACAATAAAATGAGATAAAATATGTGCTTTCATGTGATTTACTTCAATCAATGGGATATCTAATGCCAGTGCTAAAGATTTAGAAAAAGAAACCCCTACAACCAATGAACCCATTAGCCCGGGGCCACGGGTGCAGGCAATGGCATCGATGTCATTTAAAGTGATGTTTGCCATCGTTAGCGCCTCTTTAACTACAGGTATAATATTTTCTTGATGAGCTCGACTTGCCAATTCAGGAACAACTCCACCGTATTTTTGGTGTATTTTTTGATTAGCTATACAATTAGACGCAATTTTGTGACCGACCAGTATGGCCGCAGATGTATCATCACAGGACGATTCAATACCAAGTATAATACTGCGTTTTACACTCAAAAGATTGTTATTTTTGTATTTAATATAGGATGTCAAAGTTACTTAAAATAATAGGTCGTAGTGCCGGAATATCTGCAGAATGGATCCTAATTTTATTCTTGCTGCTCACATTCGCTATCAGAATCTATCCTGTTCAGACCTTTATTGCAAAAAAAACAGCAGCCTATTTATCCAATGAGCTTCAAGCCGAAATCAAAATTGAGGCCGTAGAGATTATCTTTTTCAATCAAGTCATTTTAAAAGAATTCAGCATCAAAGATCAAGAAAAAAAGACTTTACTTGATATGAGAGAAACGTACGTGACTATGCGTCAATTTGCTTTGTTTAGTGATCCTTTGAATATTAAGAAAATTAAACTGAGTGATGGTGAAGTCAACCTCTCACGTCATCCAGTTACCGGAGAATATAATTTTCAATTTCTTGCCGATTATTTTGAACAACCGGAAGACCCTGATGCTGAACCTGCAGTTTTAGGAATCGATGATGTTGAATTAGTGAATGTGGATTTTAACTATGACGATAATCGCAAACCTAAACAGGAATTTGGTATTGACTACAATCATATCGGTATGACTGGTATTGATCTAAATATCAAAAACTTCAAAATGGTAAATGATACGTATTCTTTTGACCTTAAAAACGCCTCTTTTACCGAGCGTTCGGGGATTGAATTGAAAGGGTTTTCATCTTCAGTTTTTTTGAAAGAAGGAGAAATTAAATTAGACAGATTCGACTTAAATATAGGGAGGTCAAATTTGTTAGCAGATATTGTAGCATTAGATTTTAATTCATGGGAGGATTTTAATTCATTTGAAGAGAATGTGAAGTTTAATGTGAAGCTTGATAGTTCAATCGTATCGTTAGAGGATATCGCATTCTTTGTGAGTGATTTAAAGGGGATGAATGATGTTGTAGGGCTTCAAGGAATTTTCACCGACGCTTTAAGTCAATTAAAAATAAAAGATTTTGTACTTGGATTTGGTCAAGAATCTTTTGTCCGGGGCAACTTTCAATTGCCTGATTTTTCGGATTCTTTAGCACAAAACCTTACTCAATTTTTTTCTGATGCCTATGTGAATTTAGAAGATTTGAAAGCGATTGTCATGCCCGATGGTGTAGACCCTATATCCCTTGACCCTTCTATTGAAATGAATAACTATTTGGCTGTTTCAAATCTTACGATTACAGGTTATAATCAAGATTTTGATTTTACTTTTGACGAGTTTAAATCTGACCTGGGAGCGCTTACTTTACCAGGCCCAATGAATTTTTTAATGGATTCAGGGAGTATTAAAATTACCCCTTCTGATGATGTTACATCCAAACTTTTCATTAATGACTTTCATCTTGGAAAAGTTTTGAGTGAAGAGGTACTTGGCAACATATCAGGAAGCATACAACCAATTGTAGAGATATCAAATAATGGAGATGTAGCATTTAAGCTCAATCGTTCAAATATTACAAATGTTGGTTTTAACGATTATATCATTTCTCAAATAGACATAGTCGAAGGATCATTTAAAAACAACCTGCTAAAAGCGGGTATTAAGATAAATGATGAGAATTTAATTGCTGATGTGTCTTGCGAGGTATTCATAGGGAACAGACAACAAATCAATGGACAACTCAATGTCCAAATGGCAAATTTAGACGCTTTAAACTTTACCTCAGACTCTTCTATTGTTTCAACTTCTATAAATCTCGCAATAAACGAAACCAAAAAATCCCAATATGAAGGCGATATAGTGGTGTCAAATATTGATTATTATCGTGGCACTGATTCACTTTTCATTCCGTTATCAACCGTTTCAATTTTGAACAGTCCAGGTAACGAACATTATACGCTCAAAAGTGATATTATTGATTTTGAAATAAAGGGTGTTTTTGATTGGGGAAATTTATTTGTTGATTTTACGGATGACTTGGCCAAGGTGTTTCCGTCGATTATGGTGGGTGGAAACCATGCTAAAGAAAAATTCAAAAGTTCTGCATATAATGATATTACCTTTAACCTCCTGACGAAAGACATGGAAAATATTTTTGGTTTTTTTGCTCCAGAATTGGAGATTCAAAATGAGACAGGTCTTTCCGGAAAATACAATTCGAAGGATGAATACCTAGATATTGTTTTTAGATCTCCACTCATTTCCTATGGTGATGTTATTGTGAAAGACATTTTTGGAACACAAAGCATAAGTAATGATAGTATATTTTGTGATTATGTGGTCGAGTCCATCACTTATAATGATTCCCTTAAATTTAATCAAATTGAGTTTGTTACTAATGGAACAAATGGCGTTTTAAATTCTAACCTTTTTTGGGCACCAAGTACAGAAGAGGAATCAAGCATTAATTGGGACACACGAATATATGACAATGACCATCTTGAATTGATATTAAAACCGTCTTTTTTCTCTTTGGACGGAAGGTCTTGGAGTATTGTTAACGAATCGGATATCTCGATTACTTCAGAGGACATCCATATTAGTAAATTTGAGCTAAAACGCGAGGATCAGCTTATAGAAATAAATGGGTGTCTATCCGAAAATGATTTTGACGAACTCAGAGCTGAATTTGATAACATTGACTTAGCTGAAATTGGACTCATTTTAGGTTTAGAGAATCAACTCACAGGAAAACTTTCTGGCTGGGGATCACTTTCAAATCCATATTCTAATCTACAGTATATGGGTGATCTTTCTTTAAATGGATTTTATATTGATGAGCATGAAGTTGGTGACCTTTTGGTTCAAACCAATTGGGATGCAGAGTCTCGAGGTATTGTTTTGCAGGGGGAACTGGATGTGAATAATATTCAAACTTTTAATTTCTCCGGTTCATATATGCTCGAAAATGATTCTCTTGATATTTACTTGGATTTTGATGATACTGACATTTCATTTGTTAACGCATTTATTGACCCAACCGAGGTAAGTGAAATCGGAGGTGCTTTGAACGGTCGGATAAGATTAGACGGAACCGTGAATGAGCCAAAGTTGAAAGGGAATCTCTCTATAAACAATGCGCAGGCAAAATTAGAATTATTAGGTGTCAAGTATTATTTAGATGGGGATATTGAAGTGTTCGAGGATTTATTTGCTTTAAATTCAGTCCCGCTGAGGGATGAAGAGGGGAATACAGGCTCGGTTATTGGCTCTATTTTTCACGAAAACTTCACCAATTGGAATTTTGATGTACAGGTCAATTTTGAAGACGACATTTCCTCTAGAAAACAAACCTTTCCATTTGCTTTAGAGCCGTTAAATCAATTTTTAATCCTAAACACAAGCTATAAGGATGGGGATGTTTATTATGGAAAGGCGTATGGTCGTGGAACAGCCAATATTTCGGGATACGCCAATAACATGTCAATTACACTCGATGTAGAAACAAGAGAAGGAACGAATATTAACTTTCCTATGTATGGCATCTCCGAAATCGAAGAAGATTTCGATTTTGTGAGATTCTTGAGTGATAGCATTTCTGAATCGATTAATGATAACAAAACTGATTTGACAGGTTTAGATCTAGATCTGAATTTCCGAGTGACACCCAATGCCAATGTCAAAATTATTTTTGATCCCGATTTTGGAGATCAAATTGTAGCAACTGGTTCAGGAGATTTAAACATGACGCTTGACCAGTATAATGAGATTAATTTGACGGGTAATTATGAGATATCTGGAGACAGCAAGTACAATTTTGCCATGGGCATTATTAAACAAGATTTTGATATAGAATCAGGCTCATCACTAACATGGACAGGTGATCCGTATAATGCAAATATTGATTTGGTTACTTCGTTTAGAATGAAAAAGGTATCACTTGTGGATTTGAGTCCTGAGCAGATTGATAATTCCTTGACCAGTCAGGAAATAGTTTGTTATTTAAATTTGGATGAAACACTTCTTAAACCTGAAATTTCGTTTGATATTAAATCACCAAATGCTCCAGAAACGGGTAAAGGTCTAATTGAGAGGGTTGTAAATGACGAAGATGAGCTGAGCCGACAGTTTTTTTCACTCCTTTTATTGAGGAAATTTCAACCCCTAAAAGGAACAATAACTGCAGGTGGGTCGGCCGCAATTGATGTGGCTGAATCTCAAATAAATGCTCTATTGGGTCAGGTTTCTCAAAATTACGATCTCAATGTGAATAGTGCATTGGATGAGGTTTTCGGAGAAAACTCTTTGGAGTTTGGGGTTTCAAAATCATTTTTAGAGGACCGATTAATTATTTCAGGAAGCTTTGGGATTGAAAACAAGGCAGATTTTGATGCGCAACAAGAAGAGGATGGATTTAAAGCAGGATTTATTGGTGATGTATTTGTAGAATACCTCATTAATCAATCCGGTACTTTTAGGGCAACGGCATTTAATCAGTCAAATTCTAATACCTTAAATGAAAATGCAGGTGCATATACTCAAGGAGCAGGACTTTCTTATCATGAAGATTTCAATAATGCTAAAGATTTTAAGTTATTACAATACTTTTTTGATATTTTCAGACCAAAGAATAAAAAGAAGTTTCCAATTAAGAAGAAAAAGAAACAAACGAGAATTGAATAATATTTAAATTATTGAAATGAAAAAAGTTTTAATTGCAAATAGGGGAGAAATCGCACGACGCGTGATAAGGACACTCAAAAAAATGAATATTGAGAGTGTAGCGATATATTCTGATGCTGATGCAGAAGCACCACATGTTTATGAGGCTGATTATGCCTTTCATGTTGGGGAGAGTCCTTCTTCAGCAAGCTACTTGCGAGAAGATAGAATTCTAGAGCTTTGTAAAAATGAAAAGATTGATGCAGTGCATCCTGGATATGGCTTTTTGTCAGAAAATGCGGGATTTGCCAATAAACTGAAAGAAATAGGAGTAAAATTAATAGGTCCTTCTGCTTCATCAATGGACGTCATGGGAGATAAGCTAAAGGCAAAACAGGCTGTAAAAGCTTTTGACGTCCCTCTTGTTCCAGGGGTTGATGAAGCCATTTCTGATATTGAAGAGGCGAAAGCGATTGCCAAAGAAATTAAATACCCCATTCTAATCAAAGCCTCTGCAGGTGGTGGTGGAAAAGGAATGAGACTTGTTAATGGGGAAGAAGAGTTTGAAGAGCAGATGCAAATGGCTCAGAATGAAGCGCGTTCATCATTTGGAAATGATGCGGTTTTTATTGAGAAATTCGTTGAAAAACCAAGGCATATTGAGATTCAAGTATTTGCCGATCAACAAGGCGAAGTGGTGTATTTGTTTGAACGAGAATGTTCGATTCAAAGAAGACACCAAAAGGTCATTGAAGAAGCTCCGAGTATTGTTCTCAGCCCAGAGATTAGGGCTAAAATGGGGGAGGCTGCAATTTCTGTTTGTAAGTCATGTAATTATGAAGGTGCCGGTACAGTGGAGTTTCTAATGGATGCTGAACTGAATTTTTATTTTTTAGAAATGAATACAAGACTTCAAGTCGAACACCCGGTTACTGAAGAAATAACAGGATTAGATTTGGTGGAGTGGCAAATAAGAATTGCTCGAGGTGAAAAGCTTCCGAAATCTCAGGATGAATTAAAAATAAATGGTCATGCTATTGAAGTTAGGGTTTATGCTGAAGATTCCCTAAATGGTTTTGTTCCTGATATAGGCACGCTAAATAAATACGTTAGGCCAGTCGGCTCGGGTATCAGGGTAGATGATGCTTTCGAGGAGGGGATGGCTATTCCTATTTATTATGACCCGATGATTGCCAAGCTGGTTGTTTGGGCAGAAAGTAGAGATGCTTGTATTGAAAAGTGTATCGATGCGATCAAAAGCTATCAAATATCAGGAGTTAAAACAACCCTAGATTTTGGACTTTTTGTTTTAAATCACGAGTCATTTAGGAGTGGTGATTTTGACACGAATTTTATAAAAACACATGTTCCTGAATCTAAGGCTATACCAAATTCAATGAAAGATGAATCTGACGCTTTACTCGGATCATTAGACGAAATATGGAACGATCTTGTGAAAATGAAAAACACAGATTTTAAATCTCAGAAAATCACAGAATCCTGGAAGAATCAAACAAATTCATAAAATGTTTGATTTAAAGATCATATTTAGACAAAACAATTAATTTTGCGTACAAATCACAAAGAATGAATTTACACGAATACCAAGGAAAATCAATTTTAAAAAGTTTTGGAGTTGCTATACAAGAAGGAATAGTAATTGACAAAGCGGAGGACGCTGTTTCTGCTGCAGAGAAATTAAATAAAGAAACAGGAACAAGCTGGTTTGTGGTTAAGGCACAAATTCATGCAGGTGGTAGAGGGAAAGGAACAGTTCATGAAACGGGTTCACATGGAGTTGTTATCGCCAAAGGAATTGACAAGGTAGAAGAAAAAGTGAAAGGAATTCTAGGAGGTCATTTGGAAACGCTACAAACTAATGGCGTAGGTAAGAAGGTAAACAAAGTATTAATTGCTCAAGATGTATACTATCCAGGTCCTTCAGAAATTCAAGAATTTTATATGTCTGTACTTCTGGACAGAGATCACGGTAAAAATGTAATCATTTATTCGACCGAAGGAGGAATGGATATTGAGCATGTTGCAGAAAATACACCAGAAAAAATATTCAAAGAATTCATAGATCCACATCTAGGGATTCAAGCCTTTCAAGCTAGAAAAATTGCCTTTAATCTTGGATTATCAGGTAATGCATTTAAGGAAATGGTAAGGTTTGTGAAATCTTTATACAAAGCTTATGTTGGTATTGATGCATCCATGTTTGAAATCAATCCATTATTTAAAACTGCAGATGATAAGATTATCGCAGTTGATTCTAAGGTCACACTTGATGGAAATGGATTGTTTAGACATCCAGACTATGAGGCAATGAGAGACAAGTCCGAAGAAGATCCAACAGAGGTAGAGGCTGATGAAGTTGGACTTAATTTTGTGAAACTTGATGGTAATGTTGGCTGCATGGTAAATGGTGCAGGACTTGCCATGGCAACTATGGATATCATAAAACTTTCCGGAGGTAATCCTGCCAACTTTCTTGACGTAGGAGGAACAGCTAATGCGGAACGAGTTGAAAAGGCTTTTCACATCATTTTAAAAGACCAAAATGTGAAAGCGATTCTTATCAATATTTTTGGAGGCATTGTTCGATGTGACCGAGTAGCTCAAGGGGTTGTTGATGCATACAAAAATATGGGAGAAATACCAGTTCCTATTATTGTTAGACTTCAGGGAACAAATGCTGTTGAGGCCAAAAAATTGATAGACGAATCAGGACTTAATGTACATTCTGCCGTCTTGCTTCAGGAAGCTGCCGATAAGGTAAAAGAGGTTTTATCCTAAGGATAAATCATTTCCACATTTAAAATGTCCTTTTGGGCAAGCCCTATGGCCGTGTATTCCACATGGTTTACACGCCAAATCATGAACTTCGATAATTTGAGAGTCATTTGATAATGGACCAAACCCAAACTTGGGTGAAGTAGAACAGTAGAAGACGCTTACAGGCGCGTTTACTGCAGATGCGAGATGGAGAGGTGCAGAGTCATTTACGTAATTTCTTTTGGCACTTTTCATCAACCCAGCTGACTCAATTAAAGTGAGCTTACCGCACAAATTTGAGACCTGACTATTTTCAAATTCATTTTTTAATTTCTCGCATTTTTCATAATCGTCAGGGCCACCAAGAAGATAGACATGGCAATCTTCAGTGCTTAATTTCTCAATGAGCTTTTTCCAAACTGAGAATGGAGCGGCCTTCGTTTCCCAAACTGACGCAGGAGCCAGGCAGTAATAGTTTTTTGATTGATAAGTCAATAATCCTTTATAAACTTCATCAGCGATATCAATGTGAGGTATTCGAATGGGGTCAGCTATGAGATCTTCAATAAGCGACAGGTTGCGATCGACCTCATGAATCCCATTTTCAAGATTATGATCGAATTTTTTATTGTAAAACCATGAAAATGGATTTTTCCTGAATCCCCTTTTTTCGTCTGCTTTACATAAAGCAGTTATTATTCCTGAGGTGGCGAAGCGATGAAGATTAATTACAATATCATATTCGTTTTTCCTAAATTTTCTAATTAGTGAAAATAGGGATTGTATTTTTTTTGATTTATCTAAAGTATGGACTTCGTTGATACTTCTGTTGTTTTTTAAAACGTAGCTATTTTCTTTTTTTACAAGAACATCTATCTGATTTTTAGAATCATTCTGTTTAAGTGATTCTACGAGGGGAGTTGCCAAGATAACATCTCCGATAAAAGCCGTTTGAATGATTAAATATTTTTTAGCCATTTAGTCAATTAATGAGACAAATCCCTTTCTGATCATAATAATTCCATCTTCATCTTCAGCTTCAAATATATAGACATATACATCATTCGTCGCTTTTTTACCATTTGATTGATTTTCGCCATTCCAACCCTCATTTTTATCATAAGATTCAAAAACCAATTGTCCCCAACGATTGATGATTGATAAGTGATAGGTCGCGAAATTTACGTTTGAAACCACTGGTTTAAAAATGGGATTGACTCCATTAGGTGTGAACGCATTGGGTATATAGATCTTAGGGCTATAATACAAACAAAGCTCGTTTGATGCACTGATTTCAGAAAAATTGTAGGTATTGAAAACCTCTACAGCTTCAACACGATAACAGATTTTACCATCCGAATCCAATCCATTGACATCATCAACATAGCTCAGCTCTGTTTCGTCTAAAATTACTAAAGGACTTAAGTCGTAAACGTCATTTATTGATCGGTAGATATGGTACTCAAGGATGCCTCCATCAAATCCTTCGTATGCCGACCAATTCAAGGTGTTTATCATATCGTAATCTTCAGCAGAGCCCTCAAGAAATATGGTTTTATTGGTATTGGCATAAGTACCTTCTGTTCCACAACTATCAATATATTTCGTTCTATATTCCCAAGATTGATAATTTGGATTTGATTCTTCGTCTAGAAAAAACACTTCGTTCCCATTTGCATCGCTTCTGCCTATCTCTTCATACGCGCCGCTGAGATTTCTTCGTTGAAAGATAATTTCAGTAATTCCTACAGATTCGTCGATGTAGTCATACAATTCTACATTGTCGTTATTGACCGTAGCTAGTTTAAAATAATGAAAAGCAGGTTGCCCTGGCGTGGGCACAAAGAAGTAGGATGGACTCGAAAAAGCACCGTACCCATCTGTAAATACAGCGTTGATGTAAATCGCATAATTTTGGTTACCTATAACGGGTATTCGAACATTGGTGTCTTGACTAATTTCTTCAAGATTCCAGCTTCCGTCTACAAGGCTCCATATTTCATAAAAATCAACAACTCTCCCGATGTAAGGAGTCCAAAATATATCTGCCTCTTGGTCACACATGTATACGTCAGCAGATGAAATCATTGAAGTATTAATACTTGCTTTAGCACTGGTTTGAAAAATAATAGGAGCGGTATTGGTCGTACATGAATCAAATGCTGCAACCGAATAGGAGTAGGGGCCAGCACTTAGATTTACCGGATAGGTGTAGTTCACATTTGAAATGCCCCAAACGGTGTCAAGTTCGAATAAGACTCCAGCTGCATCGAAGGTATAAATAACATATCCATAGGTATCACTTTGATTGTTTTCATCCCATTGAATGAGCATATTATTGGTTACTGTATCAACACCGACAGATAATATGGTTGGTGTATTTGGAGTTAACATGTCCTCAAAATCGTCTCCTACCTTATTTGAGGTGAAAGCGCATACAGAGGTTGGTATTACAATTTGATATTTAAGAAAAGCTTCGCATATGTCAATCGTGTCTTTGTAGTTCGTAATGTCGTATTCAACACTATCGATGAGAGTCAATGTGCCTAAAGGGTATTCTCTATATATGTGAGAGTAAGCGTTGTAGTAAGAATCATAAGCACTTGGATTGTTCCAGCTCAATAAAGCAGTTCCATTTCCTGGATTGTTTAAGCTTAAATAGATATTTCTTACGGTGTCAGAATACTTTTTCGTATTCCCACACACTCCTGACGTTACCGATAAATAATAATCATTTGCAGTATTGATACTATTAATGACGTAATTATCAATGCTAATATCAGAAATAGTAGCAATTAAGCCGTCTTGAACGGAATGAATACCGTAGTCAACAAATGAGCCATTAAGATCAACAATTGAATTCCAAAATATGGTGATATTGTCGCTGTCATCTGTTTGAATACAATTTATTTTTGGAGCATCAAGAATGCCTGAGTTTCGAACGTTAATTCGAACTGTGGCGTAGGTGACTTTCGGTACCTGACAAAAATTGTCTTGAACTTTAAACACAAAATCATATGGAATAACGTCTGCAGCTTCACCAAATTGATTAATTAAATGATCGCATGTTGTTTGCCAAGAGAATAAGGCATTTGCTGTCTGAGAAGCAACGATTGGAGGGCTATTATTAAGTGTTGCGCAAGGCTCAATATCACATCCAAGGTCTGAGGTGTAATTCGCACCAAACATCGGTCCAGATGCCGTAATGATCACATTTTGATTCGAACCGTCTTGAAGTAAATCAAAATCATTGGCTATTAAGTCGAACGAAACTAAATCACCAGCAATAATGTCCACCTCAAATGAATTTCCAGGAAATGGAGGAGTAATCGAAGGTGCATCATTTACACTAGAACATGGCAAGACTACAACTTGCATCTCTCGTTCAACTTGAGACACCAAAACCCCTTGTCTGTATGATTTAACTAGAATTTTAATATTGAAATTACCTGAAGTATAGCTCGTAAAAATTAACTCCCCAGTAGCGTTATTGATTGTCGCTTCTATGTTGTTTGGATCATTGCTAGGCCCTGGTGTTGGTGATGTTGCGGCAAAACCTGATTCAAAAGGAACAGGTATTGGGTTGTTGGGTGGGTCATATGTTCCAGTGGGGAAATGATCGTATGGGGTTCCAAACTCAAAGAGCATTGAATCTAAATCTGGATCTACTGCATTCATGTTATATCTGTATTCGGATCCGGCACATGTAACGAAATAGGGTGATTGCAAAAATTGAGGGGACGAATCTGTACATTCATTACTTGCACTATTTGGCGAGGGAAATATAGTTGCAGCTATGGTAATACCATACGATGAGGGGTTTTCAATATTTGTGAGCGCATTACTTCGAGAGAAATTTTCATAAGTAAATATCCATCCCTCACTGGGGGGGGTTCCAGATAGAATATAATCTTGACGGTAAACGACTTGTTCTATTGCTCCTGATCCATTTCCTCCAGCACTACCTATTCCACACTCGAGCATTGGTGGCGAACCCGAAACTTCAGTACAGCTTGGAGAAATATCGGTCCTTGATACAAAATCTAATGTGATTTGAGAAATTAATGGATGGTTCCATACCCTTATGGTTTCTGAGACTACATTAACTTCAGCTCCATTGCAATCTCTATAAAAAACAAGCTCAAAAGTGTAGACACCACCTCCACCACACCTCCACGTAAGCTCTCCGCCCATGACATGAGAAGCCGATACCATATTGGAGGTAAAAATCATGATAAAGAAAAAAGCGAACTTTTTCATAGTTGGTTAACGAGGAATAATACGTAGTATTATAACGGAAGTGACAAAATAAAGTTGCTAACCAGCAGATACAATGGACATGGAGTCCCATTGGAGATGCTTTTTTGAAATAGATTTTAGTTCATCTGAATGGATTTGATGAATTCTTTCAATGTAACGATTGTAGAATTCCATGTCCAAAGAATAAGCATCAACACTCAGAAACAAATCCATCATGGCATAAGGACCATCCGCCGCTTTCAGCATTTGGCCTAAAAGATAATTTTTAACCAATCCCAGCTCACTTTTACCAATGGATAAGGTGTTTAGCGATTCTATTTCTTTTTTTATTTCATCCAAAGAGGCTTCTCGATGTTTTGTTCCGACCTCAGACCCAATAATAAAATACCCTGACCCACCTGTTTCTGCAATAGCAGATCCAATACCATACGTATACCCTTTATCCTCTCGAATATTTTTCATGAGTCTGCTTCCAAAATAATCGCCAAGAATTGTGTTTAAAATGGAAAAATCAAAAAAGTCATCATGTGTTTTGTTAAATAGGGTTTTACCAACACGAATTGCAGATTGTACAGCAGATTTTTTTTCTGCGTGGAATACGCCCGGAGAATTACAGAAATCTGTGAAATAAGTGATGGGTGATGTTATACAGGTGCTTTTGCAACGGGATCTAATTGTTTCTAACTCTTTACTGTCAATATTTCCTACTACCGCTATTTTATAGAGTCCTTTTTTAATCCATTTGTCGTGAAAATCCACAATTTCTTTCTTGGAGATGTTGTCAAAATCACTTATCTGAGTGAGCTCATCATACGGCGTATTGAAAAATATTTTTTCTTGAAATTTTCTTTGGGCGGTAAATCCCACTTTTGCTGAGCTGATTTTAAATCGTTCTCTTTTTTCTGTTACTTTTTCTGCTATTTCCTTGTCAGGGAATATGGCTTCTTGAATGGAGTCAAAAATTAAACAAAAAGCTTCTAAAAGGTTTTGTTTTAAGGCAAAAATAGAAATCAATACACCTTCATGCGAAAGTCCAATATCAAAATAAGCTCCAAGCTGATCAATTTGTTCGTGAATTTGAGTTGAACTTTTTTGCTTTGTTCCCGATAATAACAATGATGAGCACAGAGAAACAATCACGTTTCTATCCTGTCTTAGTCCAGCGTTAAAATACAAATCTATTCTTGAAGTTTCGTTTGGGACATCTTGCATCCACAATAATTTAACGGAATCATTTATCCACAAAACTTGAGGTTCAACAAAATTAATTTTTTGTATTTTTTGAATTGCAGGTGCGGTATTTCTATCAAGCATTAGTACAAACTTTTAATAATGAACAATTTGTTTTTACAAAGGTGTTTTTAGCAAATACAATCAAGTCAGTAGTTTCTATTTTTTGATAAATAAGAGGCTCTTCATTGATCCCATTTGCGTCGCCTAATAATTCAAAAAAGGATAAATTGATTGATCGATTTAAAAGGCCTTGTTCTTGAAATGCTTTGGCAGTGCTGATTTTATTTTTTATGCCTATTAATTTTTCAGCATCCACCCCAGTTTGTTTTATTTTATCAAGTTCAATCCAAAGTTGTTTGTCTAATTCTTCAAAGCTAATCCCTTCTGACAATTTCCCGCTAATTATGAATAAGCCATCATCCAAAGAGCCGGTGATGAAAGCACTGATTTCTGTAACCAATTCAAGCTCTTTTTTTAATGCGATATTTAAAATAGAGGAGCTGTCTTTACCTACAGCATCACTCATGATATCCCCCAAATAGTAATCGGAGCTTTTTCTAGGCCCCATGTTAAATGCGTAATAGAATGCATTGGCAGGGACATCTCGATCAATGCTTTTGCACTTGAATTCTTCTTGTTTAGGCTCCTGAGGGTTGATCCTTGCAGGTTTAAGCCCTCCCGGAATACCCCCAAAATAGGTTTCGACTTGTTCCCGAATAATTGAATTATCGAAATTTCCTGAAATGCACAAAATGGCATTTGATGGATTGTAATATTTTTTGAAAAAAGATTTTACATCACTCATTGTTGCATTTTCGATATGAGAAATGTCTTTTCCTATAGTCGCCCATTTGTAAGGATGTTTTTCATAGGCTAATGGTCGTAATTCTAACCAAACATCACCATAGGGTTGATTGAGGTAGCGCTGTTTAAACTCTTCAATAACAACATTTCTTTGTACTTCGAGACTTTTTTCAGTAAATGCCAATGATAACATTCTATCACTCTCTAACCAAAGTGCGGTCTCAATGTTTTGAGCCGGAACTGTTTCATAGTAATTTGTGATATCATTGCTTGTAAATGCATTGCTTTCGCCTCCTGCTTTTTGTAGCTCTTTATCAAATTCTAAAATGTTTATTGAACCTCCGAACATGAGGTGCTCAAAAAGGTGAGCAAATCCAGTTTTTTGTTCATTTTCATCTCGAGCACCGACGTCATATAAAGTATTTATGACTGCCATTGGAGTTGTTTTGTCTTGGTGCAACAATACGGTCAATCCATTTTCGAGCTTATATCGTTGAAATTCAACCATGGCTATAATTTAAATTCACTTAATTCTTTTTGAGCGCTATGGAATTCCTCAATAATTTGGGAAACGATTTCTCCTGCTGGAATTATTTCATCGAGAAATCCAGAGACTTGACCGATTTCAAGTTCGCCATCTTTAAGGTCACCACTGTACATTCCTTTCTTGGCTCTTCCTCTACCGAGTAGTTCTTTAATCTCTTCCTTTGATGCATTGTTTTCATAGGCGTTTTCAATTTTTTGAAAAAAATCATTTTTAATCAATCGGACTGGTGTCAATTCTTTTAGTGTAAGCTTTGTATCACCTTCTTTACACTTTAAAACAGCATTTTTGAAATTAATATGTGCGCTTGACTCTTTACTTACTACAAACCTACTTCCAATTTGGACGGCATCAGCACCTAGTGCAATACAAGCAAGCATTGACCTTCCTTCTGCGATTCCTCCAGCAGCAATAATAGGGATGGAAACAGCTTTTTTAACCATTGGAATAAGACATAATGTGGTTGTTTCATCATGTCCGTTGTGTCCACCCGCTTCAAATCCTTCGGCAACGATTGCATCTACGCCAGCCTGCTCTGCTTTTAAGGCGAACTTAACGCTAGATACTACATGAACAACCGTTATCCCTTTTGATTTTAATAGTGCTGTATATGTTTTGGGATTTCCTGCAGATGTAAAAACGATAGGAACTTTATGTTTTATAATTGTATTTATGTGCTCTTCGATATTAGGATAAAGCATGGGCAGGTTTACTGCGAAAGGTTCATTCGTGTTGGCTTTGCATTTCTTAATCTGTTCATCCAAAACATCAGGATACATTGATCCAGACCCAATAATTCCGAGTCCTCCAGAATTAGATACTGCAGAAGCCAATTCCCAGCCCGAACACCAGATCATACCTGCCTGAATTAATGGATATTTAACTTTAAAAAGCGTTGTGATTGCTTTACCCATAAGGTCATTTTTATTTTTCTAAAACGAAAATAATTAATTATAATCTATCCCACTCAAAAGCCGAGTACAATAAAATATTTTTTTGAATTATTTTGTTGTATCTTAGCTTATACTAATCTATTTCATGAAGGCGATATTCTTTTTCATCATTTGCATTTTAGTTGGTCCTCAATTTCTAAAAGCACAAGTACTTCCAACGGATGATGTCAATCATCACGACCACGCTCATAATTATAGTGGGTCGAATCTTTTGGAGAATAAAGGGCAATGGCCTTCTCCAGTTCTTTTTCAATCGTCCATTAACGGAGGTAAAGTTTGGGTGCAGCAAAATAAGTTTATATACCATCTGCAAGATTATTCTTCAATGCACGAAAATCATGGGAGTTTTGATGTTAATGTAGGTCAAGAAATAAGAGAACATCTTGTTCATCTAAATTTT
>DAIPZI010000009.1:0-18263 GCA_036782275.1 Crocinitomicaceae bacterium | reverse complement strand
TAAATGAAACCTTTACGAATACATACAGTGGGTCAAATGCAGAAACCTTTACGGCCCAACTAATTGTATCTCAGGGAGAGAATTGTGAGGACATTACAACGGTTGAAATTATAATGAATATTTGCGGATGCACGGAGGAGACCGCTTTAAATTACAATCCATTAGCAACACAAGATGATGGTTCTTGCTTGTATCCAGAACCGATTGTTTCTGCTCCAAATGTTTTCACTCCAAATGGCGATACTGAAGATGTAAATGAAGAATTTTTCCTTACCACAGAAAACCTGTCTGAATTTAGGTTAATCATATTCAACCGATGGGGAAATGTTGTTTTTGATGTTACAAGTAATGACCCAGATAATGATAATCCATCATGGGATGGTAAAACACCCGACGGGAAAGAATTAGAGGACGGGGTTTATTTTTATAAATACGAAGGAGTAGGCGTTTCCAGTGGTCCGGATGATTCAGGAATTGAAATACAGGGGCAGGGGTTTCTACACTTAGTCAGATAATTTAACAAGCAATTCAATTGAGGGGTATAATACAAATCTGTTTCTTTGTTTTATTACTCAGCCATAATGGGCTTTGGTGCCAGACGTCAACATGGTCTTACTTTGCTGATTCTATCTCTACCTATTCATCACCTCACAGTCACGATATAAATTACGATGGAGTATTAGACATTGTTATTGGGGGAGGAAAAGATGGCTTTGACAGCAACTCGGGTATTATGGCAATCAATGGAAGCAACGGGGAACTACTCTGGAAAGTTCCGTCGCGAAATGAGGTTTTTGGATCAGCTGTTTTTCAGGACGTAACAAATGATGGAATCAAGGATGTTTTTATAACAGGCAGAGAAGCTCAGTTTTATGCCTTAGACGGTTCTGACGGTTCTTTACTTTGGGACTTTTTCCCTTATGGAATCGATCCTGCAGACAGTGGTTGGTATAATTTCTATAACCCGCAGTTTATTGATGATGTTGATGGAGATGCCTTAATGGACTTATTGGTTACAAATGGTGGAGATCATTCAGCGCCCGAATGGGAAACAAATCGCCCCCCAGGACATGTTATGGTTCTAAGCTCTCTTACAGGGGAAATAATAGCGAATGTTGTGGTTCCGGACAGTGCTGAAACATACTGTTCTCCCATTGTTGTAGATTTACAAAATAACGGAAATGATTGGGTTCTTTTTGGAACGGGAGGAGAAAACCTTGGGGGCTCATTTTACGCCTGCCCTTTAACGAGTATCCTTGGAAACAACACGAATGGATCGATCGTTTTAGCTTCAGATCTAGACAAAGGCTATATTGCTCCAGCCTCTGTGTTTTTTAATGATTCATCACAGGTTTATGACTTTGTATTCTTATCATTTGATGGGAGGTTAGAAAAAATAAATGGAAATGATTTTTCAAGTATTTGGTCTTTTGAACACCCAGGAACTGAATCGAGCGCAGAACCAGTTATTGGAAACTTTACAGGCGATTTAACTCCAGACGTGTTTTTAACCTTATATAAAGGTATAGCTCCATCATTTTCTGATTTTTATCAAGTTATGCTTGACGGTTCAACAGGAGAGTTGAAGTTTTTAGACAGCCTTGGTCAGCTCAACTATTCTTCAGGAAATGCCATCGATTTAAATAATGACGGTCGTGATGAAGCCATCTCATCTGTCACCTACAACATCAATGGATATTACCAACACAGAATTGAACAAATTGATTTTGTAAACAATACAGTAACGCCCCTCACTAACTTTGAGGCCGGAGTTAATCTTGCTTCAACACCATTATTTCGAGATATTGATAATGATCAATACACGGAATTAATATATGCATACAAAAAAGACAGTATAAACCCAGGGGCAACCAATGGTATATATGTCAAGAGAGTGGACCTCGCGTCCATAAGACCAAATGCAGGAATAGCTTGGGGTGGGTATTTAGGCAATCAAAATAATGGAGCGTATTCTTATTTCCCTGCCGATTGCGGTTTCAACAGTGTTATTTCAAGCATCACGACAATTTCACCATCGTGTAATAATCAAGCCGATGGGTCAATTTTGCCAAACACTTTTGGAAACACAGGGCCATATACATACAATTGGTCTGATGGAAGTATAGAACCAAGCCTAAACGACTTGGAGGCCGGCGAATATTGGATTAGGGTCACCAATAGAATGGGGTGTTATGAGGAGCGAGAGGTTGTTTTATCTGACCCGTATATTATTTCTTTTGGTGCGATTTCATCACCGACATGTGTTGGAGGGGAGGATGGTAATGCTGCAATGTCCTCTTCAGGATGTCCTTGTATGTTTAGTGGTTGTACATTTTTATGGGAAAATGGATACACAACGAAGCCTAATGATTCATTACACTCAGGATGGAACTCTGTAGTTATAACGCATACGGATGGCTGTATAGTGACTGATTCAGTGTTGATTCCAGAACCACCCGCTGTCATTGTAGATTTTTTGGTGGAGAATGTATTGTGTTACGGTGATTTGAATGGATCTATACAATTGGAAATGGATACTATTTTTGGGCCTCAGAATATATTGTGGTTCAATGGCGATACAACAGATCACATTGAAAATTTGTCGGCCGGAACTTATACAGTTGAAGCAACAGATACTCGTGGGTGTCACGATTCATTGCACATAGAAGTGGCAAGCCCCGATTCGCTTTCGCTTGACATAGAGTTTACGGAATGGCTTTGCTCAGGAGCAGCAGACGGAGAAGTTAGTTTAATGGTCTCAGGGGGAACACCTGAGTATTCTTACTTTGTCAACGGAGTGCAATATCAAGATTCAATAATCGCAGGTCTTTCAGAGGGGAATTACACTTTATATGTTTCTGACCTCAATGGTTGCGATCAGGAAGCACAAGCCAACATGTCAAATCTAGATCCAATTGTTATTGATTTTGATATGGTTCCTGCATCAGGAGTGAATACCCTAGATGGAATAATCATTTCTAATGTTACTGGCGGATTGGCCCCATATTCCTATAACTGGAGTGCTACCCAATCAGACGAGTCTGTTATTGTATACCTTAATCCTGGATGGTATTCACTAGAGGTCACTGATTCAAATAACTGTATGGTCTTAGACTCTATTTATTTGAGCGCTCTTAATCTACAAGAAGACCTTTTTAGTCATGTTTTTGTCTATCCAAATCCGACTACTGAAAAATTGTTTTTTAACTCAGAAGCAACAAACATTATGGTCTTTTCAAAAGAAGGTAAACGGGTAATGTCCAAAACAAAAGGAGACTTTATTGATTTATCTCCACTTTCAAGTGGAATTTATTATATAAGTTTGAGTGTAGAAGGAGTACCACAAGTCCTTCCTGTTATAAGAGCCTCAAACTAAATGCAGAAAATAGTTTATTGTTTTATACTTCTTTCATTCGTCATGATACACGGATGTTCTGAAGGAAAGGCTTCGGTAAAAAAAATTGCCAAAGGGGAAAAGAGATATGGAGGAGTAATAACTTATGAATCTCCAGAAATGGTTCATCAGTTTTTCCCTTTATCCTGCCTCTCCATGTATGAACAAAGAGCCATTTCTCCCATTTTTGAGACCCTAATTCAATTTAATGAAGAGACAAACGAGCTATCCGGAAATCTTATTTCTTCATATACGATCTCAAAAGACCTTAAAACCATTGACCTCAATGTCAATAAGGGGATTTATTTTCATGATGACATTTGTTTTGGCGGAACGGCAGAGGAATTAACGGCAACAGACGTTAAGTTTACATTGGATTTTGCATGTACTCCCCACAAACTCAATCAACAGAGTGAACTATTAATAACTAAAATTGAAGGGGCGAAAGCATTTTATGAGGCATTTGAAGAAAACAGTTCAAATGGTGTTTCAGGGATAAAAATATTATCGAAATATAGTTTGAGAATTAAACTCATCAATCCGAGTCCTACTTTTTTAAAGGTATTGACTCATCAAAGCATGTCTGTTTTTTCAAAAAAAGCTTACAATTATTATAAAGAAAAAATCAAGGCGCACCCCATTGGAACAGGGCCATTTAAGCTTTTATCTTCAAATGAAACAGAACGTGTCTACATTAGGAATGATAAATATTGGAGGAATGACAGATATGGAAACCAACTTCCTTTTGTAGATAAAATAATGGTGAAAAAACAAAAAGAAAAAAAAGCGTTTTCGTCATTTACTACTCAAAAAACAGACCTTCTACTTTCAGTTCCAGCTAATGAAATTAATTCATTGTTTGGGACCCTTGATGAAGCAAAGAGCGGAAAAAACATTCTTCATAAGTTACAATATCGGAAGGGGCTAAAAATGAATTATATTGGCTTTGATTGCAGCTCAACTCCGTTCAATGATTTACACCTAAGAAAAGCGGTATTTCATGCAGTAAACAGAGAAAACATATGCAGCTCTTTTCTATTTGGAGAATCTAACCCTGCATTAAATGGGATTTTACCTGAAGGGGTTTATTTTCACCCGAATAATTCTTCATCGCGAACCTACAACTTGCAATTGGCAAAGTACCATTTAAGGAAGAGTAATTATAAGGGGGACAGCTTGATTTTTTATGCTAGTGTGGAAGAGGGTTCATCAGAGATGGGTTGGTGCACATTCCTCGTAAAAGACTTAAAAACAAAGTTGGGCTTGAAAATAAAATTAATAACGGGAACATATAATGAAAAGCTTAATTCTATTCAATCTGGAGAAACTAATATGTGGCTAGGGGCCTACGTTCCTGACTATCCAGATGCAGAATCTTACTTGAGTCCATACAGCTCGAATAATTTTGGCAATTCAGTTCGATCATTTGGTAAATATAAAAGTGATCAATTTGACGCGGCATTTGAAAAATCAGCAATAGAGGTAGATGATAAGCTGAGAAACGACTTTTTTAACGAATGCATTAGCGTGATGAATAAAGAAGCGCCTGTAGTCCCGGTTTATTTTGAAAACCTTCTTGTTGTTTACAACCTGAACCTAAGAGATGCGAATATGAATTCGTTTGGCATTATTGATTTCTCTAAAGCATACATAAAGCCAATAAAGTAAGGTTATTTAAGTACGTTTTCAACCCACTTTTTCCCCCAATCCTCTATCTCTTGTTCTGTCCATAGTTCTGGGTAAAAGATTCTTTTTTGAAAGCGAGGGGGAAGGTATTTTTGCCAATTGGTTCCTCCTGTGCCTTTTTCTTCACCAGTGCCTTTTGCAAGATAATGCACGGCTGTTCTGTAGTGAATCAATGGCCAATTGACATTGACATTGACATCAAGCTCTCTTAGCTCTTTTAGTACATCGGGATTATTTTGGTTGTCCTTAGATAACGATTTGAATTTTTTCCAAATATTTATAGACTGATACTCTTCTGCAAAATCATGAAAATCATTAAGGTATTTGGCCTCAAAGTCTTTAAGGGTAAGTGTTTTTTCACCAGTTTCTTCAACAACAGCACCTCTTCTCCAGTATACATTATCTAATTGTTCATGTATGTCAGAATCCCACAAACGTTTTCTTTCACTTTCGTATACTAAATACCTTAAATCGGTACAGCTTATTTCTATTCTTCTGTAGGCTGCCGTTTGAAAACCACTTGAAGAGAGCAGAGACATTCTGAATTTGGTAAATTGATCCTTCTCCATTCCTAGTCTCATTACATCAAATGAGCGAATTAAGGTTTCAAAATACATGTTACACCTTTTTAATCGTGCAATAAAAAAGTCAACATCGAGGTTTTCATTCCACCCAAGGTCCTGACCCGTATCGGAAATCACTTTTCCGTTTCTGCATATTTGATCAACCTCATGTTCAATGAGATTAAAATAAAGTTCTGTTATTTGATGATAAACTATAAATATTTTTTCGTCAGGGAAATCGGTTTTCGGTTTTTGTAAGCTTAATAGGGCGTCAACTTCAATGTAGTCCCAATAAGCCAATGGGTTGGCAAAAATTAAACCGTCGAGGTAGGAGTTTAAATCCTGTCCAATCGCTGCATATTTGTCACGTAGTAGTTCAAGTCGTTTCTTAATATCAGGTGTGATTTCCATAAAATGAAGGTTTAAATTTTGATGTTCGAAGATAATTATTTCACGTCAAAGGAAATGAAGATTTTCCATCTAAAAAATGACCTCCATCAGTTTTTAATGATTAAAAGGGGTAAAACGATAAAATTAATTGGAAGATGTTTAGTTGATAAAGAGTTTATTTCTCTTCATCGTCAAGAACTCTTTTGGTACGAAGCTGCTCGAAAATACCAAGGGTAATCCAGTAAGGTAAGATAAATCCCATAAGAAATAACAACATCCAAAAGGCCATACCGCCAATTAAAAGGAATAAAACTATACCGAAAGTGCTCATGTTCTATTATTTTTGAACTATAATTGAAACAAAATTAAAAAAATTAACTCAATAATTCATTATAAAATGCAATATAGAATAGAAAAAGATACGATGGGAGAGGTAAGGGTCCCTGCTGATAAATATTGGGGAGCACAAACTGAAAGATCAAGAAATAACTTTAAGATTGGTGCTGAGGCTTCTATGCCAATTGAAATTATTCATGCATTTGCTCATTTGAAAAAAGCCGCTGCTCATGCCAATTTTGATCTTGGGGTGCTTCCTTCTGAGAAAAAAGAATTGATAAGTAAGGTTTGTGATGAGGTTATTGCAGGACAGCATGACGATCAGTTTCCATTGGTTGTTTGGCAGACTGGGTCGGGTACGCAGTCAAATATGAACTGTAATGAAGTGATATCCAATAGAGCCCACGTGATTAATGGGGGATTACTCACCGACACAGAAAAGGTATTGAACCCAAATGATGATGTGAATAAATCCCAATCATCTAACGATACATTTCCAACAGCGATGCATATCGCCGCATACAAGCAGGTCGTAGACATCACATTGCCGGGCATTGAAAGTCTTCGGGACACATTAAAGTCAAAAGCAATTGAATTTAAGGACATAGTAAAAACTGGGAGAACGCACTTTATGGATGCCACACCCCTAACATTAGGTCAGGAATTTAGCGGCTACGTTACACAGCTGAACAAATCGTTGAAAACGATTCATAGCGCCCTTGAAGCAGTTAAAGAGCTCGCACTTGGAGGAACAGCTGTAGGTACGGGGTTAAACACTCCAAAAGGATACGATGTGTTGGTAGCGAAAAAAATAGCTGAGTTTACCGGAATGCCCTTTGAAACTGCCGAGAATAAATTTGAGGCATTGGCTGCACACGATGCGATTGTTGAGCTTTCCGGTGCATTAAAAAGGACTGCGGTTTCATTAATGAAGATTGGAAACGATGTCCGAATGCTGTCATCTGGTCCTCGTTGTGGAATTGGCGAACTATTACTTCCTGAAAACGAACCGGGTTCATCCATAATGCCAGGGAAGGTAAACCCCACTCAACCAGAGGCCCTTACCATGGTATGTGCTCAAGTGATGGGAAATGATGTTACTGTTTCAATTGCGGGCTCTAATGGACATTTCGAATTAAATGTTTTTAAGCCGGTGATGGCATATAATGTTTTGGAATCAGCCAGACTTATAGGAGATGCGTGTAACTCTTTCAATGAAAATTGTGCTTTAGGAATTAAAGCCAACGAACCGATGGTTAAGAAACATCTTGAAAACTCTCTAATGCTTGTTACCGCTCTGAATACCAAAATTGGATATTATAAAGCAGCTGAGATTGCTAAGTATGCTCATAAAAATGGAACAACTCTAAAGGATGCGGCTGTAGGGCTTGGTCACGTTACAGAAAGTGAATATGATGAAATTGTGGATCCTTCAAAGATGATAGGCCATTAACGCTTCTTTACAATAATTACGTATCTTCGCCGTTCAATTGTTCAATTGAACGCTATGATGAAGTATATTTTTATGTTTGTTTTGATTTTTGGCACAACCTTTGCCAATAGTCAATCCTATGCCTACATAGATTCGGATTACATAATGAGTAAAGTACCCGAATATGTTGAAGCAAAAGACAAATTGGACAAGCTTGCAGAACGATGGACCAAAGAAATTGAAGATCGGTATGAAGCGATAAAAAAGAAAAAGAACAACTTCGAACGCGAAGAAATTCTGTTGCCGAAAGAAGAAAAAGAAAAACGACAGCAAGAAATTGAAAACTTAGAGCAAGAAGCATTAGAACTTCAGACACTACATTTTGGATCTGAAGGAGACTACTTCCAGAAGAGGCAGGAATTAATAAAGCCGATTCAGGATCGTATTTTTACGGCGCTCAAAAAAATTGCGAAGAGTGATGGCTATGATTTAATTTTTGATAAGGCCAATCAGAGTAGTTTGATATATGCTTTAAGCGAGTACGACATCAGTGATGACATCTTGTATGAGATGGGAATTGAATAAATAAGAATAAAATAAATACAAATAAAAATGAAAAAAGGATTACTACTATTGATTTTGGTTTTTGGGGGAATAAACATGAATGCTCAAACAAAAATTGCGCACATTAACTCTCAAGAATTACTAGATACTCTGCAGTCACGTAAAGATGCAATGGCGAAATTACAGAAATTTGAAGAAGAAGGAGTTCTTGAATTACAAGAAATGAACAAGTCATTTGAGGCAGCCTATATTCGTTATCAGCAGAATGAGAAAGACATGACACCTGTAATTCAACAAATGGAGCAAGAAAAGCTTCAAAAGAAACAACAAGCTCTACAAACAAGACAACAGGAATTAGAACAACAGATGCAGATTTATGGTCAAGAGTTGAATAAGCCGATTTTGGATCTCGTACAAACGGCAGTGAACAATGTCGCTGAAAGTAAAAAAATCAGCTATGTACTTGACGAGACAGTTACTCTTTACTTTAAAGGTGGGGTTGATATTACCAAAGAAGTGATGGCGGAATTATTAAAGCTTGAAAAAGAGTTAATGGGTAAGTAATTATTTCAAAAAAGATTTTGGATAAATTAAGGGCAACAAGCGTTGCCCTTTTTTTGTAGATTTGATTTATGGATGACAAGGGGCCAATAGGGGTATTTGATTCAGGATATGGGGGCCTTACCGTTCTTTCTGAATTTAAAAAAGAGCTTTCAGAATACGATTATTTATATCTTGGTGATAACGCGCGAGCTCCATACGGAAATCGTTCTTACGATGTCGTTTACGACTTTACCCTAGAGGCAGTAAAGTTTCTTAAAAACAAAGGATGTCGCTTGGTAATTGTTGCTTGTAATACATCTTCAGCTAAGGCTCTGCGAACAATTCAACAGCAAGATTTAAAAGAGATGGATCGAGACTTTCGTGTTTTAGGTGTAATTCGTCCAACCACAGAAAGTCTTGGTGAGCAATCCAAAACAAAACATGTCGGAATTTTAGGAACAGTGGGAACGATAAATTCTAATTCTTACGGTATTGAGCTAAAAAAATTCTCGCCAAATCTTGTTGTGACTCAACAAGCGTGCCCATTGTGGGTGCCGTTAATTGAAAGCAACAAACACCTTTCAGAGTCAGGAAAAGCCATTATTAAAGAAGACTTTCACGAGCTCTTAAGTAAAGACTCTTCCATTGACACAGTATTATTGGCCTGTACCCATTATCCTATTATAGCCTCTTATTTGCAGGGCCTAGCAAAAGACAAGGTGCGGATTATTTCTCAGGGACCTATTGTGGCTAAAAAACTAAAAGATTATTTGCAACGAAACGAATTAATGAATTCTAAACTGTCTCGTAATGGAACGTGTGTTTTTTTGACCACAGAAAACCCTGAGGTGTTCAATAAAAGTGCAGAGAGCTTCATGTCAATGAAGGTCGATGCCCAGCAAATTAAATTATAGTTTTTTAGTACTAAAAGATTCTATGAGCTCTGAATTGATTTCTTGAAAATCTTTTTGCCTCTCCGCATAGTAGTCATAAGTTTTTTCATATTGCTCAAAAGTATACCCTTTCTTTTTAACCAAATCCGTTACCGACTGTTTCATTGAATCTTTATAGATCCCCACGGATCGGTATTTGTTTTGGTAATAAGCCTCTAGAACCAAAACCTCTCCATGTATTTTAGTAAATTCATTTTTTGGGATAAGTGCATCATTATCAGAAGAAGAGCAAGAAAACAAGAGAAAAAATAAAATAATGGAGAGGTATTTCATTAATGCGCGGGGTTAAAAGAAAGACGCATCCCGTTTGTACCCTCAGCGACTTTGTTGTTTTCATATACAATTTCGCCATTAACAAAGGTTTTATTTATTGAGCTTGAAAAGGTATAACCCTCAAACGGGGACCACCCACATTTATATAAAATATTACTTTGTTGAACCGAATAAGAGCGACTAGGGTCAACAACGACGATGTCTGCGTAATAGCCCTCACGAATAAACCCTCTTTCTTTAATTCGAAAAAGAATTGCGGGATTGTGAGCCATTTTTTCAACGACTCTTTCTATTGTGATTTTGCCTTTTTTAACATGTTCCATCATACTTATCAAAGCATGTTGTACAAGCGGGCCTCCCGAAGGTGCATTTAAGTAATTGTTTTTTTTCTCCTCAATTGTATGTGGTGCATGGTCGGTCGCTACTACATCAATACGATTGTCTAATAGGGCTTTCCAGATTCCTTCTCGATCTGAAATGGTTTTAACCGCTGGATTCCACTTAATAAATGTTCCTTTCGAGGCATAATCCTCCTCACTAAACCATAGGTGGTGAACACAAGCTTCTGCAGTTATCTTTTTATCTTTCAAGGAAAGCTGATTGTTAAACAATTCTGTTTCTTTAGCAGTGGATATGTGCAGGACATGAAGACGCGCCCCGTGTCGTTCTGCTAAATGAACAGCAAGAGAAGATGAGAGATAGCAGGCTTCCTCATTTCTAATAACTGGGTGAAGTTCAATTGGAATTTCAGTTCCATATTTTAACTTTGCGTCGGCCAAGTTCTTTCGGACTGTTTGCTCGTCCTCACAATGTGTTGCAATCAGCATTGGCACATTGGAAAAAAGACCGGCTAATGTTTTTTCATTGTCTACAAGCATGTTCCCGGTGGATGAGCCCATAAAAACTTTGACTCCGCAAACCTTTGATGCATTTGTTTTTAAAACCTCATCGAGATTATCATTTGTAGCACCCATGAAAAAAGAATAGTTTGCAATCGAGTGTGTTTTTGCAATTTGGTATTTATCTTCTAAAAGTTCTTGTGTGGTTGCATTAGGACTGGTGTTTGGCATTTCCATAAAAGAAGTGATTCCCCCAGCAACCGCAGCTCTCGATTCAGAATATATATTTCCTTTGTGGGTTAACCCTGGCTCCCTGAAGTGGACCTGATCATCGATACAACCTGGCATTATGTATTTACCGGCTAAATCAATAATTGTAGCAGAATCATCGCTAAGGTTTTTTCCAATTTTTTCAATTCGATTTTTTCTGATTAGAACATCATATTCCTTCGACGATCCCTCGTTTACAACCGTGCCGTTTTTTAATAGATAGCTACTCATAACTTCATTCTTCTCATTTTCCAAACACCAAAAAAAGCTTCTTTAAATATCCCCGTACTCATTTTAGAGACCCCTTGAACTCGGTCAACAAAAGTTATGGGGATTTCTTTTACTTTAAATTTATGACGAAGAGCTGCATATTTCATGCAAATTTGAAAAGCATAGCCTTTAAAATGAATGTCGTCAAGTTTTATTTTTTCAAGGACCTCTAATCGGTACCCTTTAAACCCTGCGGTTGTATCTTTAATCGAGATAAAGAGTATTAATCGAACATAAACACTGGCAAAATAAGACATGAGGATTCTTTTAAAGGGCCAATTTTTAACCTTACCCCCACGGCAATACCTCGAGCCAATAACCAAATCTGCACCATTTTTAAGTTCTTGCTGGAGACGGTTTAAATCTTTTGGATTGTGAGAAAAATCACAATCCATTTCAAAAACAAAATCGTATTTATTTTTTATAGCCCACTTAAAACCATGGATATAAGCCGTTCCCAACCCAAGTTTCCCCTTTCTTTTTTCTAGATGAACTCGACCTTCTGAGTCTGATATTCTTTTTACTATAATGTCTGCCGTGCCGTCGGGAGAGTTGTCGTCAACAAACAATACATGAAATGAAGCGTCCAATTCTAAAACAGCATCTATCATTTTGTCAACGTTTTCTTTTTCGTTGAAGGTAGGAATAATGATAAGCGAGTTATTATTTGTCATGGGGAAGAAACGAATTTAGTCATTTCAAAGCAAAAATAAATTCACTCGACTTATATTTGTGATAAATTGGCACAAAAAAAACCGCACGAGGCGGTTTTTTGTATGTTTTAAAAGTAATTTATTCCGCTTTTTCGCTTTCTTTTTGGTCTTCACCACCTTCACCACCTTCAGCAGCTTCTTCTTCTTCTTCCTCTTCCTCTTCATCATCAACAGCTCCTCTAGATATTTTTACAGAAATAACCATTGCGCTTGCTGGGTCTAAAATAGTAACACCAGGAATATTAATTTCTGATATTGTAATCCCTTGACCAATTCTGATTGGAGAAATATCAAGTGTTATAGCGTCAGGAAGATCAGATGCTAAACCATAGCAATTTAATGATCTGAATGCCATATTCAAACGACCTCCGTTTAATACTCCTTTTGCGGAACCGGTAGTTCTTACAGGAAGACTTACTCTTACTTTTTTCTTTTCGTTTAGCTCATAAAAATCAACGTGTTGAATCGTATCCTTGACAGGATGCTGTTGAACTTCACGGATAATCGCTTTTGTTTTTTTACCCTCAACGTCTAGCTCAACGAGAAAAACATCAGGCGAAAAAATTATTTTATTCATTTGTACTGACTTCACTGAAAAATGGGTTTGTTCCCCTTGTCCGTAAAGTACACATGGAACCATACCAGCATTACGAAGACTGGCAGCGTCCTTTTTCCCTACGTTCGCTCGAAGCGAACCGCTCAATTGTGTTGTTTTCATTATATATTTATTTTTAAGATATTACAAAATGTCCGCTTATCGACTGATTGTTAATCAGCTTATGAATCACATCAGAGAATAAATTTGCGGCTGTAATTACGCGAATTTTATCACTTTTTTGACTCATTGGAATAGTATCAGTTACAATAAGCTCTGTTAATTTAGAATTATTAATTCTTTCGTATGCCGGACCTGAAAGAACGGCGTGTGTACAAAATGCCCTTACGCTTTTGGCGCCTTTACCCATAAGCAAGTCTGCAGCTTTGGTCAACGTTCCTGCAGTATCACACATGTCATCGATAATGACCACATCTTTTCCAGAAACCTCACCAATAACCGTCATTTCGGCAATTTCGTTTGCTTTCTTTCTATTCTTGTGACAGAGAGCAAGTCCGCAATTTAGTTTTTTACTGTATGAATTGGCTCTTTTGGCACCTCCAACATCTGGAGCAGCAATCACTAAATTGTTGGAATCTATTTTTTCAATTTCTTTTAAAAATAGAGTGGATGCATATAAATGATCTACGGGAACCTCAAAAAAGCCTTGTATTTGATCCGCATGCAAATCCATGGTCATAATTCGATCAATGCCTGCGGCCATTAGCATATTCGCAGATAGTTTTGCACCAATCGCAACCCTTGGTTTGTCTTTTCTGTCTTGTCGTGCAAATCCAAAGTAAGGAATAACAGCAATGATTTTTCTTGCAGAGGCTCTTTTTGCTGCATCTATTAATAGAAGTAGCTCAAAAAGGTTTTCTGTGGGAGGCATTGTTGATTGCACAATAAAAACATCTTGGCCACGTACCGTTTCTTCTAAAGATGGTTGAAATTCCCCATCACTAAATACGTTTACGTTTACATTTCCAAGAGATTGTCCATAGGCTTTTGCAACGCGTTCTGCCATATGCTGTGAAGCTCGTCCTGCAAATATTTTTACGCCCATGTTTTATTTATTTAAATAGAGGGCAAAAGTACACAAAATATTAACTTTCACAAAGTGCTGAGCGTGTAAGCCTCTCTTTTCTAATTAAAAGCAAAAGCAGGTTGTTTTTTTAAACAATTAAAGGGGGGTGACGTGTTTTAATTTAAATTTGTGGCTTAATGAACAAAAACAAGCTTGATTACACGATGTTTAAGCGTCTGCTGATGTACGCAAAGCCTTACAAGAGGGTTTTTGTTTTCGCTGCTTTTTGTGTGTTATTACTTTCGTTTTTAAGCCCTTTAAGGCCCTATTTGATTGGTAAAATGGTGGATAATTTCATTGTGAATACTCAAAACAAAGAGCTTCTTTTTAATTGGTCACTTGGAATTATTGGTTTGCTTTTTATAGAGGGGGTCCTTCAATTTGTTTCTAGTTATTTTTCAAATCTATTAGCCCAATCTGTGATTCGGGATATTCGTAAAAAGCTTTTTTCTCACGTAGTGTCCTTTCGAATGAAGTACTTCGATAAAACGCCAATAGGCGCACTGGTCACGCGGGTGGTCTCTGATCTTGAGGCAATAACACAGGTTTTTTCATCAGGAATTATGGAAATGTCGAGAGACTTAATCTCTCTGTTTGTTGTGTTGTGTCTCATGTTTTATACCAATTGGGAGCTCTCTTTAATGACTCTGATTCCCATTCCTTTATTGATCTTTGCAACGCGAATTTTTGCAAGGGCAATGAAATCAGCATTTCAGCTTGAACGAAAACAAGTCACCAAACTAAATACGTTTGTCCAGGAGCACTTGACCGGAATGTCAATTGTTCAGCTTTTTAATAAGAACAAGGAGGAGTATTCAAAGTTTGTTGAAATCAATAAGGGGCACAGGAAGGCACACATTAATGCAGTTTGGGCAAATTCGATTTTTTTTCCTGTCGTAGAAATTTTAAGCTCTCTATCAATTGCTTTTTTATTGGTGTGGGGCGCAGTAAATGCCGGAGGAAAGACCAATTTAGAAATTCAGGCAATGTATGGGCAAATTATTGCCTTTACGCTTTGGATCTACCAATTGTATCGACCAATACGTCAGCTTGCAGATAAATTTAATGTTCTTCAACGTGGAATTGTGAGAGCTGAGAGAATATTTGAAATAATGGATCGTGACGATCATAGACAAGATTCCGGACAAACCGAAGGAGTTGATTTTGCCAAAGACATACACTTTGACGATGTTTCTTTTTCGTATACGGAAAACACGGATGTCCTAAAAAAAATAAGCCTTAAAATTGAGACGGGAAAGATGATCGCCATTGTTGGAGCAACAGGTTCTGGAAAGTCTACGATAGTGAATGTTTTGGGTAGGTTTTATGAGCACAAGTCGGGCACAATTAAAATTGGCGATGTAGACATTAAAGAAATTGAATTGACTCACTTAAGAGATAATATCGCTATTGTCTTGCAGGATATTTTCCTTTTTTCTGATACGATACATAATAATATAACCTTAGGAGACGAATCGATATCAAGAGAAGAGGTTATATCAGCATCAAAAGCTGTAGGGGCACATGATTTTATTGCACAGCTCCCAAATGGATATGATTATTCAATAGGGGAGAGAGGATCAGTTTTGTCTGTAGGTCAACGACAGCTCCTTGCCTTTATTCGTGCATATGTTTATAACCCTCAAATATTAATTTTAGATGAGGCGACATCTAGTGTCGACAATGAGTCAGAAATGCTTATCCAAAAAGCAACGATAAACCTTACCAAAGGGAGAACATCGGTTGTTATCGCCCACCGCCTGAGTACGATTCAAAAAGCGGACCAAATTGTGGTCATGGACAAGGGTGAAATTTTGGAAATAGGAACCCATAATGAGCTCTTACTGAAGAATGGAAAGTATAAGACTTTATATGAAAAACAAATTTTTAAACCAGCATAATATGTTAGGACTCAAAGTTGGAGGAGTACCAGAACACTTTAATTACCCTTGGAGAATAGCCATCGAAGAAGGCTTGTTTAGAAATGAAGGAATTGCTTTACACTGGGCCGACATGAGCGGAGGAACGGGTCAAATGATAAAGGGTCTTCAATCTGGATCTATTGATGTAGCAATTGTCCTTACGGAAGGAATCAGTCGATCAATTCTTCAGGGTTTAGATGCGAAAATATTAGATGTTTACGTAAACACACCTTTATGTTGGGGGGTACATGTTCCTTTTAAATCCAGGTTTAAATCAATCAAAGATTTAGAATCTCAAACGGTTGCCATTTCAAGAGAGGCCTCGGGCTCACACTTGATGTCTTATGTTATGGCGCACCAAAACCAACTTAAACCAGAAAACATGAAGTTTAATGTGGTTGGAGATGTTTATGGAGGTTTATGGGCTCTTGAGAACCGAGAGGCGCAAGTGTTTTTATGGGAGAAGTTTACCACGCAACCCTACGTTGATCAACGGAAGTGCAGGCGTATAGGAGAGGTATATACCCCATGGCCTTCTTTTGTGATAGCCGCAAGAAGAGAGGTTATTGAAAACCACCCAAAAGAACTGAAAAAGGTCATAGAGGTCATTCAAAAAAGGTCAAAGAAAGTAAAGGAATCTGATAATACAGCGGAAATCATTTCGTGGAGATACAATCTCGATTTACACCAAGTGAGAAGCTGGCTTTCACAAACAGAATGGAATGAAAAGCAACAAGACATGACTACAATAATTCAAAAGGTTGTAACTTATCTATCGGAATTGGATTTATTATCAACATCAGAAACAGAAGATTGGTCGAAAAAATTATTTATATAAGCTTTTTAGTATTCACTCAAGCGGGGGTATATGCACAACAGGGGTGTACTGATCCTTTAGCGATAAACTATTCAAGTAGTGCCAGTGTCAATGATGGCTCTTGTGTTTACGAATCGACAAATTACACAATGGAGGAAATTGCGGATTTAAATGGGTCACTATTAAACGAAAATTCTGGCATCATTTTTTATAATGATCACCTCTTCACAATTAACGATGGCGGTAATTCAAATACTATTTTTGAGCTTGACACTTTTGGGATTCTCAATAGAGAAATCACAGTAGTAAATGCATCAAATGTGGATTGGGAAGCCATTAGTCAAAATAGTCAAAGCATTTTTGTGGGTGATTTTGGAAATAATTCGGGGTCACGTGAAAACCTTTGCATCTACGAAATAAGTAAATCAGAGATCCTAGACCCGTCTATAAACGAGGTATTTGCTACACGGAGGGTATTTAAGTACGAAGATCAAGTTGAATTTACATGGAATTCGAATGCTCACAATTATGATTGTGAGTCTTTTATTTGTACTGAAGATTCAATCTACCTTTTTTCCAAAAACTGGCTTGATGAACAGACAAAACTTTATGGTTTGCCTGTTGCATGGGCAGACACTGCTGTGGCAACGGTTAATGCCAGCTATGATGTTGATGGCCTTATTACGGATGCCTCTATTGATTTAGCAGGGGAAAGCCTACTATTGTTAGGCTATAAAAACAACGGCGCAAATTTTTACAGCAGCTTTATTTGGATGTTGTGGGACTACAATGGAACCGATTTTTTTTCAGGAAATAAAAGGAGAATAGAAGTAGGAACAATGCTGACACTCGGTCAAACAGAAGGGATTGCATTAAAAGGAAGCTCATCAGGCTTTGTGAGTTCGGAGCAGATAAATTCGATAATAACGATCCCACCAAAACTAATGCAGTTTGATTTTTCTGATTATTTAAATGATGAGGTCGCTGGCACAATTTCTTCTGCGAAATACAACCGGCTGTTATATCCAAACCCTTGTCGGCAATCTTTAAATATTGAAGGGAACGATGAGCGGTTTAGAATTTATAATCTCGAAACTTCAAAGCTCGTCTTAAATGGAGTTGTGAGATTAAATCAGGTTGATATATCATCATTGCATCCAGGGGCATTCTATATACAGGTGGGTAAATCCAAGATGAAATTCACAAAACAAGAATAAGCCTTTTAAGCTTAAACAGCTATTTATCAACACGTTCAAACCATTTATTTTAAGCTATTCCTTGGCTTTTTAGCTTTTTTTCTGTAAATTAGTGTCGACTAATAACTTAAAACTATGTTTCACGACGCTACAATATGGATTGCCATAGGTACGATAGTTGCTATTGTGCTGGTGATTTTTCTAGCTTTTACAGCAGAAAATCGAAAAAGTAAACACTAAACAAAACTTTATTATATAAGATTTGTTTAAAAAGGGTGAAAAGACTTTTACTTCTTACCACTACCTTATGCACTGTTTTCAGCGTTTTCTCCCAAAGAGAAAAGGCCTATTTCGCTTCAGGATGCTTTTGGTGTGTTGAGGCGATCTTCGAGGCGGTTCCGGGTGTTGTAAGCGCAACAT